>NZ_JBHYMC010000055.1:0-48431 GCF_042742535.1 Streptomyces sp. NPDC058880 | reverse complement strand
ACCGGAAACGGTCGCGGGGCCCTGGCGTCTTCGGTCGTCGGCGTCGCCCGACGGCCCGCCCCGCCGCGTCCGGCTCGGGAGGGGACCGGCGCGTGCCCTACTCCTTGAGTGCCGCCAGCAGCGCGCGGGCGTCCTCGATCATCGCCGCCTGCAGCTCGGCCCCATCGGCCGGGGCGTTCGAGCGGTCGACGGTGGTGTAGGCCTCGATCGTGAACACCGCTCCGCCGTCCAGCACCTTGAGCCGGACGAGCGTCTCCCCGGGGGCCGAGAAGAACACGGCGCGCTCACCGAGGCCCTGCACCGCCTCGTTGCGCCCCTCACCGATCGCGGCGACGAGCCCGAGCGGCGGTGCGTCGAACTCCGCCGCGGGATCGGTCTTCCGGTGCAGGTCCACCTGCACCCGTACCGTGAGGGTGGACACGATCTCGCCGTTCTGCAGGTTGCAGATGGCCCCGCGCACGGCCGGATGTTCGCTCTCCTTGTTCACCGGCCGGTAGCCGTGCAGATCTCCCCCGATCCTGCTCAGCGCCCGCGCCTCGAAGTCCTGGCACAGGTTCTTCGTCGCCCGGTACGCGACCTCCGGCGCGGCCAGCCGGTCCCCCAGGGCGAACAGCCCGCCCGCCCAGACCGCGGAGGCGACCACGGCCCCGCCCAGCGCCCACAGCCACGGCCGCCGCACCCCCGGGCCGTCCGCCTCCCATCCCTCCGCCTCCGGCCCGTGCGGCGCGAGCCGCTCCGCCGGCCGTGCCGCCCGGTCGGCCTCCCAGCCGCCTTCGAGCTCCGGATCGCTGATCATCCCCGTCCCCCCGTTCGTTTCCGCTCCCCCGAGCGCCGTCGGTAGCGCCCCGGCGTCTTCGATCATGACATCCCGACCGCGGCCTACGGCCGGGAGTGTTCCGCGTCGCCGTCGGGCACCACGCCCAGCGCCGTCGACCCGTGCGGCGCGGGGCCCACCATCCCGGCCCCGAGGTGGTGCTGGTCCCGCGAGTACGCCTTCAGGTAGCCCACCACCGTGTTGGTGACGGCCACCAGCGGAACGGCCACCACCGCCCCGCCGATGCCGGCGATCATCCCGCCGGCCGCCACCGCGAGCACCACCGCGAGCGGGTGGACCCGTACCGCCCGGCCGAGGATGAAGGGCTGGAGCACGTGCCCTTCGATCTGCTGCACCGCCAGGACTACCAGCAGCGTCATCAGGGCGGTGAACACCCCCTGGGTCACGAGCGCCACGACCACCGCGAGGGCTCCCGAGATCACCGCGCCGACCAGCGGGATGAAGGCGAACAGGAAGATGAAGACGGCCAGCGGCACCGCCATCGGCACGTCCAGGAAGTAGAGCCCGAGGCCGATGAAGATGGCGTCGATGAGCGCGACGATGACCGTGCCGCGCACGTACGCGGTCAGCGTGCGCCAGGCGCGCGGACCGGCGCCGGCGACACCGGCGCGGGCGGCCGCGGGGACCAGGCCGAGCGCCCAGTTCCAGATGCGCTTGCCGTCGTAGAGCAGGAAGAGGGTCGAGAACATCGCGAGCAGCATGCCCGTGAGGATCTCGACGAGGACGGTCACGCCCTGGAGTCCGGCGGAGGTGATCTGCTCGGTGTTGGTGCCGATGGTCTCGCTGAGGTTCTTCGCGATGTCGTTGATCTGCTTCTCGGTCACGTGGAACGGACTGTCCAGCGCCCAGAGTTTGAGCTCGTTGATGCCGTCGCGGACACGGTCGGAGAGGTCGTCGAGGTTCTCCATGACCTGCCAGACCACGAACCAGCCGACCAGCCCGATGACGACGAAGCCGAGGACCGCCGTGACGGCCGTGGCCAGACCGCGCGGCAGGCCCAGTCTGCGCAGTCGGACGACGAAGGGCTGGAGCATCGCGGTGACGAGCATGGCTGCCGCGAAGGCGAGGACGACCAGGCGGACTTCGCTGATCACCTTCATCAGCACCCAGAGCATCCCGGCGAGCAGCAGCAGCCGCCAGCTGGCCTCGGCGGCGACGCGCATCCCCCACGGGACCACGCTCGCCGGATCGGGCCGCTCGGGGCGCCGGTAGGGTTCGAGGCCGGCCGCCGCCGGTACCACGGGCGCCCCCGCCGGGGCGTCGGACGGCACCGGAGCCGCCGGCACCGCCGGGGCCCGCCGTGCCGGTTCGGGCAGGTCGCCGCCGGACTCGGCCTCGACCTCCGCGCGCCGCTCGTTGAGCCGCGCCTGCATCGCCGTCAGCCTGTCGCCCAGCCGGCCGAGCCAGCCGTCCCTCTTCGCCATGTCGCTTCCTTCCCCCGCCCCCCGTCTACGGGCACACCCCGACGACCGTACACGCGGGGAGCCCCGCACCGTACGACGGTGCGGGGCTCCCGGAGGTTGAGCGGTGGGGCCGCGAGGCGGCGGCCGTCAGTACCAGCCGTTGGCCTGGTGGAAGCTCCAGGCCCCGCAGGGGCTGCCGTAGCGGTCTTCCATGTAGTTCAGGCCCCACTTGATCTGCGTGGCGGGGTTGGTGCGCCAGTCCGCGCCGGCCGAGGCCATCTTCGAACCGGGCAGCGCCTGGACCAGACCGTAGGCCCCGGAGGACTTGTTCACGGCCAGGTAGTTCCAGGTGGATTCCTGGTTGATGATGTTCGAGAAGCACTGGAACTGGCCGGCCGGGACCATCTGCTGGGCGATGGCCTTGACCTGAGCGACCGTGTAGGAGCTCTGCACGGCGAAGTCACCGGCGTCGCGGGCGGCGGAACGGCTGGCGACTTCCTTCGCCTCGCGTTCCTTCCTCGCCTTCTCGTCGGCCGCCTTCTGCGCCTCGGCCTTCTTGGCCTTGGCGTCCTCGGCGGCCTGGAGGCGTGCGGCCTCCTCCGCCGAGCGCTTGGCGTCGACGTCGGCGGCGTACGCGATGGTGTCGGCCTGCTGCGTCAGGGACGCGCTCTGGACCTCCGCCTGGTCGCCGACCGGGATGTCCGCGAGGAGGGTCGCCCCGGACGCGGTCGTCTCAAGATCGTTCGTGGGGTCGCCGGTGGCAACGCCCACGACTGCGCCGACGGTGGTGACCGCGGTGGCCGAAGCCACTGCGAACCCCCGGACCGAGATCCGGCTCACACGGTGTCCTTCCAGCAGCGTCCGCAGTGACCACGCGGCGCAAAAGTGCCCTCGACTCTGGCCTCCGTGGTGCGACGGTCACTGGAGGCGCGGGCCCGTGGGCAACTCCCCTGCGGGGGCTGCCGCGTGAAGCTCCGGGCGGCATACGGCCATCGACTGTGGAGTTGTGGTGCTGCGTGTACCTCACGGGAGATACAGGTGTGCCGTATGCGGGGCCTGACGGAAACCAGACTCTGCCGGACCTCGACGCCGCAAGGCAATTCTCCGTTGCGTGGGAAAGGTCACACCTGGCATCTCGCCGTCGTTTTCCTCAAAGGGCTATGCGGCACGACGCCGCCCGGCTAGGCTTCTCTGCCTTTGCCGGGCGGCGTCAACTCACCTTCCGCTATGAGGTTTTTGACCGATTCGACGGCCCGCCGGACGGGGGCGCCTGCTCACCCCGCCTCAGAGGGTCTCCAGCATCTCGGTGACCAGAGCGGCGATCGGGGAGCGCTCGGATCGCGTCAGCGTGACGTGCGCGAAGAGAGGATGCCCCTTCAGCTTCTCCACCACGGCGACCACTCCGTCGTACCGGCCGACCCGCAGGTTGTCCCGCTGGGCGACGTCGTGGGTCAGAACGACCCGCGAATTGGCCCCGATCCGGGACAGAACGGTCAGCAGGACGTTCCGTTCGAGCGACTGCGCCTCGTCCACGATCACGAAGGCGTCGTGGAGCGAGCGGCCGCGGATGTGCGTGAGCGGCAGGACCTCCAACATCCCGCGGTTCAGCACCTCCTCGATGACCTCGCGGCCGGCGACCGACGAGAGCGTGTCGAAGACGGCCTGAGCCCAGGGGCTCATCTTCTCGGAGGCGTCGCCGGGCAGATAGCCGAGGTCCTGGCCGCCCACCGCGTACAGCGGCCGGAAGACCATCACCTTCTGGTGCTGCCTACGCTCCAGCACCGCCTCCAGGCCGGCGCACAGCGCCAGGGCCGACTTGCCCGTGCCGGCCCGGCCGCCCATCGAGATGATCCCGATCTCGGGGTCGAGGAGGAGGTCCAGCGCGATGCGCTGCTCGGCGCTGCGCCCGTGCAGCCCGAAGGCGTCGCGGTCGCCCCGTACGAGCTTGACGTTGCCGTCCGCCGTGACCCGACCCAAGGCCTTGCCCCGCTCGGACTGCAGGACCAGCCCGGTGTGCACGGGCAGCTCCGCGGCCTCTGGTACGTAGAGCCGCTCCTCCGAGTAGAGGAGGTCGACCTGCTCCCCGGAGAGGCCGATCTCGCTCATGCCGGTCCAACCGCCGTCGGTGATGGCGAGCTCGGCGCGGTACTCCTCCGCGATCAGCCCCACGGAGGAGGCCTTGATGCGCAGGGGGAG
Source organism: Streptomyces sp. NPDC058880 (assembly GCF_042742535.1). NCBI lineage: Bacteria > Bacillati > Actinomycetota > Actinomycetes > Kitasatosporales > Streptomycetaceae > Streptomyces > Streptomyces sp. NPDC058880. The sequence goes on along the minus strand of NZ_JBHYMC010000055.1, from coordinate 43,997 downwards.
GTCCTTCGAGACGACCGTGACGTCGTAGCCCTCGGCCTGGAGGTTGCGTGCGACCGCGAGGATCCGCGAGTCGTTGTCCCCCAGTCGGAAGCCGGCGGGAAGGACGCTGGGGTCTGAGTGGTTGAGCTCGACGCGCAGGGTGCCGCCCAGATCTCCCAGTGGGATGGGGGCATCCAGGCGACCGTTGCGAACCCGGAAGTCGTCCAGCAGGCGCAGGGCCTGGCGCGCGAAGTAGCCGAGTTCGGGATGGTGCCTCTTTGCCTCCAGCTCGGTGATCACCACGATCGGGAGCACGACCTCGTGCTCGTCGAAGCGGGAGATCGCGTTGGGGTCTGCCAGCAGGACGCTGGTGTCGAGGACGTAGGTCCGCCTGTCGGGCAGGCGGCGCTTTGTGCTGGTCACCACGGAAGGACGTACCCCCTCGGAAGAGGTCGGGCCATGAAGACCGGACCGGTCATCGGCACCCATGCCAGGGCCGATTTCCGGCCCTCCACTGCGTCCGTGCGAACCGCACGTGCGTCCTGGTGCAAAGGGCCTCCCGGGCGGACGGCCCCATGCCGTCCGCTGAGACTCGACACCCGTGGATCGGGCATCGACCTGAAAGGGATATTCCCCGATCAGGCCAGGCCATGCCATGGCATATGACGGACGCTCGGTGAATCCCTGGTGAAGGCTTCGAGGGGAGGGGAAGGTGAGGCGGAGGGGCACCGGAACGGCCGGAAACCGCTCGAAGGGGGCCTGTCGCCCGGGGCGGGCGCGCGGGACCGGCCCCACAGCACGCCCCTACACAGTGTCAGGTGCCGTAGCGCCGGTGACGGGCCGCGTAGTCGCGCAGCGCACGGAGGAAGTCGACCTTGCGGAAGGCGGGCCAGAAGACCTCGCAGAAGTAGTACTCGGAGTGCGCGCTCTGCCACAGCATGAATCCGGACAGTCGCTGCTCACCACTGGTACGGATCACCAGGTCCGGGTCGGGCTGGCCGCGCGTGTAGAGGTGCTCCGCGATGTGGTCGATGTCGAGGATCTCGGCGAGCTCCTCGAAGGAGGTGCCCTTCCGGGCGTGCTCCAGGAGCAGCGAGCGCACGGCGTCGGCGATCTCCTGGCGGCCGCCGTAGCCGACGGCGACGTTGACGAGTATCCCGTCGATGTCGTGGGTGGCCTGCTCGGCCTCCTTGAGGACCGTCTGCGTCCCGGCGGGCAGGATGTCCAGGTTGCCGACGTGGTGCACGCGCCAGCGGCCATCCGCGGCCAGTCCCCGCACGGTGTTCTCGATGATGTTGAGCAGCGGGCGGAGCTCGACCTCGGGGCGGTCCAGGTTGTCCGTGGAGAGCATCCACAGGGTGACGACCTCGACGTCGGTCTCGGTGCACCAGCCGAGCATCTCGGAGATCTTGTCGGCTCCGGCCTGGTGGCCCTGCTCCGTCGTACCGCCGGACGCCTTGGCCCAGCGACGGTTCCCGTCCAGGATGACGCCGATGTGCTTGGGCGCCGCGTCATGGTCGAGGCGGCCTTCCACCCGGCGTGCGTAAAGCCTGTACACCAGGTCGCGCAGCTTCACGATCTTCCAGCCCCTCCGTGCCTTGCCCCCGTGCGAAATGCGGTCCCTCCCCCGAGGCCGCCACATTACTGCGCGGCGGGATCGGGTACCCAACTCGGTCTGTCACAACTCCGTGATAGGGAGGACAACGTGACTGATACCAATCCCTATCGGGCAGAGCCCTCGCGCTACGACGCCATGGAGTACCGGCGCACCGGCCGCAGCGGCCTCAAGCTCCCCGCCATCTCCCTCGGCCTCTGGCACAACTTCGGCGACGACCGGTCCCTGGAGTCCCAGCGGGCGATCCTGCGGCGCGCCTTCGACCTCGGCGTCACCCACTTCGACCTGGCCAACAACTACGGCCCGCCGCCCGGATCGGCCGAGCTGAACTTCGGCAAGATCTTTGCGCAGGACTTCGCGCCCTACCGCGACGAGCTGATCCTGTCGACCAAGGCCGGCTACCTGATGCACCCCGGGCCGTACGGCGAGTGGGGCAGCCGCAAGTACCTGCTCAGCTCGCTCGACGCCTCGCTGAAGCGGATGGGCGTCGACTACGTGGACGTCTTCTACTCGCACCGCTTCGACCCGCACACCCCGCTCGAGGAGACCATGGGCGCCCTCGCGTCCGCGGTCCGGCAGGGCAAGGCCCTCTACGTCGGCGTCTCCTCCTACACGGCCGGGCAGACCGCCGAGGCCGTGCGGATCCTGCGCGACATGGGCGTACGCCCGCTCATCCACCAGCCGTCCTACTCCATGATCAACCGCTGGACGGAGGAGGACGGCCTGCTGGACACCCTGGAGGACGCCGGCATGGGGTGCATCTCCTTCGCGCCGCTGGCGCAGGGCCTGCTGACGGACAAGTACCTCAAGGGAATCCCGGCCGACTCCCGCGCCGCCCAGGGCACGTCGCTCAACCCCGACCTGCTCTCGGAGGACGTGCTGCGCCGGCTGGCCGGCCTGAACGAGATCGCGGCCCGCCGCGGCCAGTCCCTGGCCCAGCTCGCGCTCACCTGGGTGCTGCGCGACGAGCGGATGACCTCGGCCCTGATCGGCGCGTCGAGCGTCCGTCAGCTGGAGCAGAACGTGGCCGCCCTGGCCGGCCCGCCGCTCTCCGGGGAGGAACTGAAGGAGATCGACTCCTTCGCGGTGTCCACCCCTGGCACGAACATCTGGGCCCAGCGCGGCTGACCTGCGAAGTCGCCCCAACACCCGCGCGGGGAACGGGTGGACAAAAAACGGGCCGGTCCGTGGGGGGGATACGGACCGGCCCGAGGGGGGGAGTTCCACCATAACCCTTCGTAAAGCATGCTGCGTGCATCGGCACGCCATGACTACGCTCCGAAACCACCCAGCAGCACTCCGGTGAGCGCCCCGGCCGCCATGAAGGGCCCGAAGGCGAAGCCCTGGTCACGGGTGGCGGAGCCGCGCAGGAGCAGCGTCAGGCCGTACAGCGCGCCGTAGAGGAGGCCCAGGAAGGCCCCGGACGCCCATACCCCCCACCCGTACCACCCAAGAGCGACCCCCAGCGAGAGCGCCAGCTTGACGTCACCGAAACCCATGCCGGCGGGGTTGACCAGATGGAGCACGAGGTACGCGGCCCCGAGCGCGCCCCCGCCGAGCAGCGCCAGCCGCCAGGACCCGGCCGCGCCGGGCAGCAGGACGGCGATTCCGAGCAGGGCGGCCGCCCCCACCGCAAGCGGCAGGGTCAGTACGTCGGGCAGCCGGTGCACGGCCCGGTCGACGAGGGCGAGCAGGACCAGGACCGGGGCCAGTCCCGCGTACACCGCCGCCTCGGGACGCACCCCCACGGCCGCCGCGATCAGGGCGCAGACCCCGCCGGCGAGGACGGCCGGAAGCACGGACCGCGGCCCGTACGCGTGCGCCGGCCCCGACACGCCCCCCGGGCCGGGCGGCCCGGACGGCTCTGCACGGGCCGGGCGGCAGCGGGCCGGGCCGAGCCAGCCGCGCAGCCGGTGCCCCCGAGGGCAGTTCTCCCGCCACGGGTCACCGGGGTCCACGGACAGCCGGTAGGCCGCACGCGGCAGCAGCAGCCCGGCGGCCACGCCATACCCGGCGGCGAGAACGATCACGACCACACCCATCCGGCGAAGGTAGGCGGTCCCCTAGGGTGGCCGCCATGGCGCACTGGCATGACGGGCCCGCCGCGCTGCGGGTCTCGGCGGGCTCCGCACCGATCCCGCTGGAGATCGCCGCTTCCTACCGGGCGAGGACGCGCGGGCTGCTCGGCCGAGACGGGATCGACGGAGCGATGCTGCTGACCCCCGCGGCGAGCGTGCACACCTTCCGGATGCGGTTCCCGATCGACGTGGCGTACCTGGACCGGAACCTGCGCGTGCTCGCCGTGGTCACCATGGCTCCCGGCCGACTCGGGCTGCCGCGGCTGCGCGCCCGGCACGTCCTGGAGGCAGCAGCCGGCGCCATGGCCGGATGGGGCCTGGCGGCCGGGACCACGCTGGACGTGGACACCGCCTAGGCCGAGCTCGCCGCCGGCAGTAGGTTGGGGCGGTTGAGCTGGGGCAGTAGGGGAGCGGCATGACGGAGAACGCGCGGATCAAGGCGCTGGAGCAGATCATGCCGGCGACGCACGGCGCCGACGAGGACGTCGACTGGCCCGCCGCCGAGGCGGCCTGGGGGATCCGGTTCCCGTCGGACTTCATCGCGTTCATGGGCCGGTTCGGCGCCGGCTCCATCAACGGCGAGGCGAGCATCCTGCTGCCGATGCCCACACCCGGGCTGCAGTGGGATCCGGCCGAGATGGCCGAGGAGACGGCGAACGCCCGGCAGATGTGGGTGGCCGAGGGTGGCCGTTCGGCCTTCGGCGTGGATCCGGAGTCGATCATCGCCTGGGGCGTCACGGGCGGCTCGGACATCCTGTGCTGGCTGACCACCGACCCCGATCCGGACCGCTGGCCGGTCCTGGTGTGCGGTCGACACACCGCGGACTCCTTCGCCGTGTACCCGTACGGCATGGCCGAGTTCCTCCACCGCCTCTGCTCCGACGAGTTCGACGTGAGCCCGGTCAGCATCACCTTCTGGGACGGCGGCCACCTGAGCTTCGTGCACTGGCGCAAGGCGCAGCGCCGCTGGCAGGAGGGCCGCAACCCGGAGACGGGCGAGCCCGACCCGTACGCGGGCGAATTCACCGACTGACCGGGCGCCCCGCCACCTCCGCCCGCCGACCCGTCGACCCTCCGACCCTCCGACCCGTTTCCCGAGGGGAAACGGGCTTTTCCTCATGTCTACGCGCGTCCACCGCGCCGACCTCATATCGGAAAACACCAGCCGGAAAAGATTCGGTTGGAGCATTCACCACAAGTACGACCCCCCTGGAAAAAACCCCCGCCCCACAGGAGAGAATTCCGGCCAACGGGCCATCGAGGGATCAGCCGGCTCGGAGCAACTCATAAGCAGCAACCAGACACAAAAGAAATTCAGGGGAATACTTCCGTGCGACGGAGAATTTTCGGCACGACCGCCACCGCGACCGTGCTCGGCCTGCTGATACCGCTGGCCGGATGCGGCGGCGGCACAAACGGGGCAGGTGACGGAGGGACGCTTCAGCTGATCGCCGCCGAATACGGTGACAGTCCGGCCACCAGTTCCAAGCCCTTCTGGGACAAGGTGACCGCTGATTTCACCGAGGAGAATCCGGGAATCAAGGTCGAGGTCAAGCTCCTGCCCTGGGCCGACATCGACCGCGAAGTATCCCGCATGGTCAAGACCGGCAAGGCGCCGGACATCGCGCTCATGGGCTCGTACTCCGACTTCGCCGCCCGGGGGGAGCTCTATCCCGCGGACGAACTCCTCTCGGTCACCGCCGAGGCGAATTTCCTCCAGCCGCTGGCCGACGCCGGTTCGGTGGGCAACACCCTCTACGGCCTGCCCTTCGTGGCGAGCAGCCGCCTCCTCTTCTACAACGAGGCGCTGTTCGCCAAGGCCGGCGTCAAGGGGGCCCCCAAGACCTGGTCCGACCTCAAGGCCGCCGCCAAGGCGCTCAAGGAGAAGGGGGTGACGTACCCGTACGCCCTGCCGCTGGGGCCCGAGGAGGCCCACGCCGAGGCGCTGATCTGGGAGCTCAGCAACGGCGGCGGCTACGCCGACAGCAGCGGCAACTACAGCCTGGCCTCCGACAAGAACGTCGAGACCTGGAAATGGGTCAAGGAGAACATGGTCGCGACCGGCTACACGGGTGCCACGTCGCCGTCCCGGCTCAATCGGGCCGATGCCTTCGCCGCCTTCACCCGCGGCGAGGTCGGCATGCTCAACGGCTATCCCTCGCTCGCCCACGAGGCGCGCGCCAAGGGCATCAGCGTCGCCACCACCACCATGCCCGTCTCGGACGACCTCGGCGTCGGGGAGACCCCGCCGACCGTCGGCGTGGCCGACTGGATGATGGCCTTCCGGCAGAACGGCAAGCGCGCGGAGATCGGCAGGTTCCTGGACTTCGTCTACCAGGACAAGAACCTGTCGGACTTCGCCAGCCGCTACCACCTGCTGCCTTCCACCGTGACCGCCTCGCGCACCCCGGCGGGCGGCGGAATCGCCGAGAACGACCAGCAGTTCCTCAACGCACTGCGCGGCGCCCAGCTCTACCCGGTCAACGACCCGTCCTGGGTGACGGTCAGCGACACCATCAAGCGCAACATCGGACGCGCCGTGGAGCCGGACGGCAACCCGAAGGGCGTCCTGGAGGACATCGCCGCGCAGGCCTCACAGGCCTCCAAGAAGCGCTGAAGGCCCCGCGCCTCCCCGAAGTCCCGCACGACACGGGACCTTCGACCCGGGACGTGGACCGCATCATGCGGCACCATGGCCACTACGGTCCCGATCAGGGGCCGCGGCCCCGTCGCCCGCCGAGCACTCACGAGGTGCGCGGGGCGGCCGGCCCCGACGGGAGCTCAGCGCTGCTTCCCGTGGTCCTGGGAGAACGCCGTCCGGTACTGCTCGCAGCTGGAGTTCCAGCGCAGGGAGCCGTGGAGCGTCCCGTAGCCCGAGCGGGTGAGCGACCACTCCACCGTGTACGCGCCGGTGTCGCACGCGATCCGCTTGCCTCCCGCCACCTTCTCGCGGCCGGTCGCCGGCTTCCCGGCCAGCTCCTTGCGCACTTCCGCCACCACCGAGCGGTCCGCGCGGCGCAGGACGGCGTGCACGACGATCGGGTGCCGGCCCTCCTTGACCGTCACCGCCTTCTTCACCACGGTCGAGTCCGACACCGCCCAGGCGAACTCGTACGCGGGCTCCCACGCCAGCGTGCTGGGGTCGCCGACCTTGCGCTCGTAGTCCGGGGCGGCCGAGTGGCCGGGGCGGGTGACGGTCTTGTAGCGGACGCCGGGATGGAAGCGGAACTGCCCCTCCACCTTGTGCATTTCGTCGTCGGTCCACATCGACTTCATGGTCTTCTCGCCGCCTGCCGGGTCCTGCAGGTAGACCGCCGCCTCCGCGGCGGTGGCCTGCTGGACGAGGGTCGGGGCGAGGGCCGCGGCGGCGGTGGCGAGGGCGAGAGCGGCGGTGCGGGTGCGCTTCATGCCCGGACCAACGGGCCCCGGCGCGCGCCGGAACGAGGCCGCCCGCCCTTTCACCCGTACGGGAGTCGCCGGGCCGCCGCACTGTCCGATGATCGGCTTCGGTGCGGGCCGCACGTACCGGGGCCCGGCGACCGGCTCCAGCGGGCGTGAACCGGCCCCAGGGGCGCGGAACGGGCCAGGGGGCGCGGATCGGGCCCGGCCGTTGTGGATCAGGCCTGGCCGGTTTCGAAGCGGCTGATGCGGCCGCCGCCGGGGGCGATGGTGAAGCGCCAGGCGGTCCGCATCTCGCCCCAGGTGTCATTGCGGTAGTCGACGACGAGGGAGCGGCCCTCGTCGGACTCGGACACGACGTCCATGTGCCCCCTGGAGTCGAAGATCTCCCGGTCGACCCACGCGTGGAGGTCGCGGTCCGATCCGTCGTCGGACATGGTGGCGTCGGCGGTCAGCAGCTTCAGGAAGGCGTCCTTGTCGTGCGCGTTGACGGCGGTGACGAGGGCGCCGACCACGGGGTCGGACAGTTTGCCGGGGGCGATGGCCACAGGAGCCTCCTGGTCGGGCGTACGTTCGTCCGTGCCCGAACAGGTAACAACGCGGTCGGGTCCGCGTCGTCGACCCTCACCCGTTCGCGCGGCGGACGGCGTGTCAGGGGCCGCCGGGCGGGCGACGGCTCACGGGGTGTCGGGGGTGGTGCGGACCGGGAAGCCGGTCGGCCGGCCCTGGTCCGCGAGCCAGGCCAGCACCCGGTCGAGGGCCTCGACGGTTTGGGCGCGGTGGCCGCCGCCGTCGTGGAAGAGGACGGTCGGGCCGTTGCCGATCTCACGTTTGACGGCGTCGACGATGGCGTCCGCGCCCGGCTTCTGGAAGTCCTTGGTGTCCACGTTCCAACCGAGCGGGCGCATCCCGTTCGCCGCGGCGATGCGGCGGCTCTCGGGGGTGAACGCGCCGCCCGGGGCCCGGTAGTACTCGACCTTCGCGCCGTTGCCCGCGGCCTCTTCGATGAGCTTCTTCGCGTCCAGGATCTGCCGTTCCTGGTAGTCGGCGGGCTTTTGGTCCATGGCCGTGTCGTGGTCCATGGTGTGGTCGCAGAGCCGGTGGCCGTCGGCGACCACCCTCTTGACGAGGTCGGGATGAGCCTTGGCCTGGGGTCCGACCATGCAGAAGGTCGCCCTGACTCCGTACTTGTGCAGTACGTCGAGCACGTGGGGGGTCCAGCGGGGGTCGGGGCCGTCGTCGATGGTGATGTTGACGGCGGTGTCGCCGTTCTCCGAGGCGTGGGCTATGCCCTCGGGTATCGGCTGTCGCGCCCCCGGCCGGCCCGCCCGGCCGTGGCCGGGGTCGTCGTTCCCGCCCGGCAGGGCCGCGTTCCGCCGGGTGGCCGCGCCGGCGCTGCCCGGCTCCGCGAGGGTCGACACTCCCCAGACCGTCGCCGCCGCGACCGCGGCCGACACGACGACGACCGCTCCGGCCCGGACACCCTTCTTGTTCGTGTACGTCGAGACACCCATGAACCGTCCACTCCCCCGTCCGCCGCGCGAGCGTTCCGTGGATCAGGACGCCCGTACCCGTACGGGAGTTCCAGTCGAATCGTCCTTAAATTCCCCGTACCGGAACCGACAGGATGGTTGGGACTGATGGGGCCTATAGGACCGATGGGACTCCGCCCCTTGATCACCCGCCGTTCCTTCCCGGACGGACACGGCAGAAAACGCCCGGCCCCGCCGGACAGGTACGTCCGACGGGGCCGGGTTCGTGCGCGGCGGGGTCAGTGCGCCAGCGACTCCTGGGTCGCGGGGGCGGACTTGGCATCGGCCGGGGCGGACCCGGCATCGGTGGAGGCCGGACCGGCACCCCGGAGCGGGACCTCCTTGACGAACCAGGCCGCCAGGAAGCCCAGTACGGCGACGGCCGCGCCGAGCAGGAACGCGGAGTGCGTGCCGGCGGCTACCGCGTACTGGTAGGCCTCCCGTACCGCCTCCGGCAGCCGGGCCAGGCTCGCCGCGTCCAACTGGGCCGAGCCCGCGGCTCCGGCGGCCTCCGGGCCCAGGCGCTCGAACATGGTGTCCGTGACTCGGGAGGTGAAGAGGGAGCCCATCAGGGCCACGCCGAAGGAGCCGCCGAGCGTACGGAAGAGGGTGGCCGACGACGACGCGACGCCCATGTCCTTCATGTCGACGCTGTTCTGTGCGACCAGCATGGTGATCTGCATCAGGAAGCCGAGCCCTGCGCCGAGGATGGCCATGTAGAGGCCGGAGACGAGGCGGGTGGTGCCGGTGTCCATGGTGGCGAGGAGGAACATGCCGACGACCATGAGCGCGCCGCCGGCGATCGGGAAGACCTTGTACCTGCCGCTGTTGGTGGTGATGCGCCCGGAGATCAGCGAGACGACCATCATCGAGAGCAGCATGGGCAGGAGGAGCAGGCCCGAGTTGGTGGCGGAGGCGCCCTGGACCGACTGCTGGAAGAGCGGGAGGTAGAGGACGCCGCCGAACATGGCGAAGCCGACCAGGAAGCCGATCACGGACATGAGGGTGAAGTTGCGGCTGCGGAAAATGTGCAGCGGCATGACCGGCTCGGCCGCCCTGGTCTCCACGTAGAGGAACGCGGCGGTCGACAGCACGCCGACGACGATGAGGCCGACGATCTGGGTGGACGCCCAGTCGTACTCGGTCCCGCCCCACGTGGTGACGAGCACGGTGGAGGTGATCGCGAGGGTCAGCAGCGCGGCGCCGAGGTAGTCGATCTTCGGGCGCTGCCGCTCGGCCTGCCGGGGCAGGTGCAGTACGGCCGTCACCATCGCCAGGGCCACGGCACCGAGGGGCAGGTTGATGTAGAAGGACCAGCGCCAGCCCATGTGGTCGGTGATGGTGCCGCCGACGAGCGGGCCGCCGATCATGGCGAAGGCCATCACGCCGGCCATCATGCCCTGGTACTTGCCGCGCTCGCGGGGCGGGATCAGGTCGCCGATGATCGCCATGACGCCCACCATCAGACCACCGGCGCCCAGGCCCTGGATCGCACGGAAGCCGATGAGCTGGCCCATGTCCTGGGCCATGCCGCTGAGCGCCGAGCCGATCAGAAAGATGACGATCGAGGTGAGGAAGGAGCCCTTCCGCCCGTACATGTCGCCGACCTTCCCCCAGATGGGGGTGGAGGCGGCCGTGGCCAGGGTGTACGCGGTCACCACCCAGGACAAGTGCTCCAGGCCGCCGAGCTCGCCGACGATGGTGGGCATCGCCGTTCCAATGATCATGTTGTCGAGCATCGCCAGCAACATTGCGATCATGAGGGCCATGAGGACGACCCGCACGCTGCGTGGCTTCACCTCCTGCGAGGCCTGCGCGGGCTTGCTTGTCTCCACCATTTCCTGTCCACTCCCCTGGGCACCACCTGCCGGAACGGCACTTACTTGCCGACCGGCTAGTTGACTACACTGGGGACGGTAGACCCGTCACTTGCCGGGCGTCAAGTAAGTAACCGAGGAGAGTCATGTCCAGCAGCAGTCCCCAGCGCCGTCGTGGCGACACGCGCCAGCGCATCCAGGACGTCGCACTGGAGCTCTTCGTCGAGCAGGGGTACGAGAAGACGTCGCTGCGCGAGATCGCAGAGCAGCTGGAGGTCACGAAGGCGGCGCTCTACTACCACTTCAAGACCAAGGAAGACATCATCATCAGCCTCTTCGACGACGTCACGCGTCCCATCGACGAGCTGATCAAGTGGGCGGAACAGCAGCCGCGCACCCTGGAGACCAAACGCGAGGTGCTGCGCCGCTACAGCGAGGCGATGGCGGCGGGCGCCGCGCTGTACCGCTTCATGCAGGAGAACCAGGCCACGATGCGCGAACTGAGCATCGGCGAGACCGTGAAGAAGCGGCTGTACCGCCTGGTGGAACTGCTGCGCACGGAGGACGGCCCGCTGACGGACCAGGTGCGCTGCGTCAGCGCCCTGTTCACGCTGCACGCCGGGATGATGTTCCTCCAGCACGTCGAGGGCGACCCGGAGGAAACCCGCCTGGCCGCCCTGGAGGTCGCCACCGACCTCATCACGCAGGCGCACCACGAGGACACGTGACGCGCCGACGGCCACAGCCCCCTCGGGGCAGCACCCCTGAGCGGCGCGCCGGGCCGACGGCGCACGCGGACGAACCGGGAGCCGGGACCGGTTGAGGCAGGGCGGAGCGGACTCGGCCCGCCGGCCGCTCGGCGCACTGCCCGCCTGCAGCCCCCCCCCTGCACACAGGCGAGCCGTGCTACGGGCGGGGCCGCCGCCGGAGACCGCTCAACCGCAGGTGCGTGGACGTACCCACCACGGCAGACCGGGCGGCAACGCCGAGGCGGACGGAATTCCACAGTGCGTCGAGCATTCCAGGGGAATCTTCCAGAGACTCGATCCCCCCGATTCGGTGGCGCCCGGACGCCGCAGGGTCAAGGCCGGGGCGCGGAGCCGGTCGAGGCGATGAAGCCCAGGAGGTTGTCGGCGTAGCGCTGCGGGGCGGTGAGGTGGGGGACGTGGCCCTCGCCGTGCAGGGTCCGTACCTGCGCCCCGGGGATCACCCGCGCCAGTCGGTCGACGATCGCCCCGAACCATGGCGGGCTGTCGGTGCCCTTGCTCAGCATCACCGGGCCCGGGTATCCGGACAGTCCGGCGAGGTCGACGGCGTTCCCGTCCGGGTCCCCCTGCTCATCGGCGGCGGTGGGGGCGTTGGTGACGAACGTCCGCCGGGCGGGTTCAGGCATCCCGTCCCACGCGCCCGAGCCGAACACGACCTCCTCGACGAACCGGCGCGCACCGGCCTCGGGGTCACCCGCACGTATGTCCGCCATGACGGCGTCGATGGGGGGCTGCGCCTCCCGCATCAACCGGTCCAGCTCCGGATCGCCGGCCACGACGGCGGTCAGGGGTGGCTCGTGGACGGCGAGGCTGCGCAGCAGTTCGGGACGCCGGGCCGCGAGCCCGAGTGCGACCGACCCGCCGAAGGAACTCGCGGCCACGTGGACGGGGGCGCCGACCATCTCGATGAGCGCGGCGAGGTCGTCCTCGTCCTGGGCCCGGGTGCCCTGGCCCGGCGGGCGCTCGCTCCGGCTGTGGCCGCGGCGGTCGTAGACGAGCACGCGGTGGGCGCGGGTGAGGTGCGGCAGCACGGCGTGCCAGCTGTGGTGGTCGGTCCAGGAGCCGTGGACCAGGACGAGCGGTTCCCCTTCGCCCTCGACTTCGCAGAAGAGCTCGATGCCGTTCACCCGAGTCCGCGCCACGCCTGTTCCCCCTGCCCGGTGTCCTGCCGGCCTCCCCCGCGGAAGCTTGATCATCTTCTCAGACGCCAGCCCTGCGCGGACGGCGTTCACGCATCCGCAGGCGGTGCCCCTCAGAGGATCCGGCGATCCTCGGAGGCGATCGGGACGTCGTTGATGCTCGCCTCGCGGCGGCGCATGAGGCCGTCCTCGTCGAACTCCCACTGCTCGTTGCCGTGGCTGCGCCACCACTGGCCGGAGGTGTCGTGCCACTCGTACTCGAAGCGGACGGAGATGCGGTTGCCGGTATGGGACCACAGCTCCTTGCGCAGTCGATAGTCGAGCTCGCGCTCCCACTTGTCGGCGAGGAAGGCGCGGATCTCGTCGCGGCCGGTCAGGAAGCGGTCGCGGTTGCGCCAGACGGAGTCCTCGGTGTAGGCGAGGGCGACGCGCTCGGGGTCACGACTGTTCCAGGCGTCCTCGGCGGCCTGGACCTTGGCGCGGGCGGACTCGTCGGTGAAGGGCGGCAGGGGCGGGCGGCTCATGGTGCATCCTTCCGAGCTCACGAAGCAGAGAACGTACGTTCTCCGGAACTCCGACCCTACGAGAACGATCGTTCTTCCCGCAAGTGAAACCGGGCTACCCTGCCTTCATGGACGACGAAGAGGCCCGGACCCGGCTGCTGGACACGGCGGAAGAGCTGTTCTACCGCCACGGCATCCAGGCGGTGGGCATGGACCGCATCCGCGCCGGATCCGGCGTGCCCCTCAAGCGCCTCTACCGGCTCTACCCTGCAAAGGAAGCCCTGGTCGCGGCCTATCTGGAACGGCGCGACCGCCGCTGGATCGCCGCCCTGCGCGAGGCGGCGACGAACGCCGCCGAACCGGTCCCCGCCGTCTTCGACTGGCTGGCGCGGTGGTTCTCCGAGCCGGACTTCCGGGGCTGCGCGTTCCTCAACGCGTACGGGGAGCTCGGCGCGGCCGCGCCGGAGGTCGTCCGCGTCCACAAGGCCGGGCTCCACGCCCTCCTGGCCGAATTGGCCCCGGTCGGAGCCCCGCCCGCGCTCGCCGACCAACTGCTGATCCTGGTCGAGGGTGCGACGACGGTGGCCGGCCTGAACCCCGGCCCGGAACCGGCCCACAGGGCACGCGAGGTCGCCGAGGTCCTCCTGAGGCAGCAACAGTGACGCAGGTCACTCACACACCTCGCTGGGGGCCGTCACATTCGCCCGGTGGGATCCGTCAGTGCTGTGCGGCCGCCGACACGGCACGCAGACCAGGAGACCACCATGGACTCTCGACTCGACCTCTACGGAACCGCCGTCACCACCAGGTTCGCGAGGTGCATCAACTCCGGCGGCAAGGTCGTCTCTGACTCGCCCCTTCTGGCGGTCACCCAGGAGTTGATGAAGATCTGGGCGAGCCAGATCAACGGCTGCGGCTTCTGCACCGACATGCACACCAAGGCCGCCGCACACGCCGGGGAGAGCGCGCAGCGCCTGCACCTGGTGGCGGCCTGGCGTGAGGCGAAGGTGTTCACCGACGCCGAACGGGCCACCCTGGAGCTGACCGAGCAGGGCACGCGCATCGCCGACGCGGCCGGCGGGGTCACGGACGAGGCGTGGGCGAACGCCGCCAAGCACCACGACGAGGACCAGCTGGCCGCGCTGGTGTCCCTCATCGCACTGATCAACGCCTACAACCGGATGAACGTGATCGCCCAGCAGCCGCCGGGTGACTACCAGCCCGGCCAGTGCGGCTGATCGCGAGCGCCCGATCCGGCCCGGCCACCCCCGGCCCGGTCCCGCCCCGGCCGCTCGGGTGGGTGGGGCCGAGCCGGTCCCGGACGGGGCGCGCGTACTCACGACAGGCCTCCGGCCAAGGTCCGGGGACTCGCGGCGCAGCCCTTCCGCTGCCGGGCGCGCCGGGCACGGCCGGACGTCCAATGTGCCGTGTACGCAGGCCCGGTACGTGGTTCGTGCGCCGCAGGGGCCGTATGCGGGGGCCGGGTGGGTGGCTGGTAGAAAGAGGTGACATACCGACAAGTGCTCGGCCTTGGGAAGGAACCACGTGACCCAACCGTCCGGCGAGCAGCCGCAGCACCCCTGGTCGTCGCCACAGCAGCCGTTCGGCGCGCCGCCGCCTCCACCGTTCCCTCCGGCCGTACCGCCGCAGCCCGGTTACGGACCCCCGCAGGCGCCGCAGCCGGGTTACGGACAGCCGCAGGCGCCGCAGCCCGGTACGCCCGGGGCCGGGAACCCGTATGTCCAGCCGGGCTCGCCGTACGGCGGTTACCCGCCACCGCACCCCCTTCCCGGTTCGCCTGGGCAGCCGCCGGGGCCGGGGCCGGGGAAGCGGCAGACCGGACTCATCGTGACGGCCGCTGTGGTGGTTCTCGTCGTGGTGGCCGGCGGGGTGTGGTTCGCGGTCGGCCGGGGCGGCGACGACACCGGGTCGACCGAGGCCAAGGCGAGCCCGAGCGCCTCGGCGCCCAGCACGAACCCCAGCGAGAAGGCCCCGACCATCCAGCCACCGCCCGAGAGGTCGGAGACCCCCGCCACCCCACTCGCCCCCAAGCCCACCGGGACCGGCCTCCAGGCCGTGTGGAAGACCTCCGGCCCTACGATACTGGCCCTCGGCGACGCGTACCTCGACGAGCCTGCCCGGATCAACGCGATCCTCGGCGACGGCTCCTCCGGGTTCGAATGCAAGGGGCGTTGGCAGAAGGACGAGAGCGGCGACTTCCTGGAGGTCGGACTGCTGTGCAGCCAGGACGGCGTCCGGGTCCCGGACAAGGACCGGGTCGGCAATCTCAGCCAGAACGGCGACACCCTGACCGTCGAGTGGAAGAAGGGCGCCAGCGGCTCGGAGTCCTTCAAGCGCTTCCGCGACCTGGACCCCGCCTGATCGTCAGGTGTACCGAACGCCCGGAAGAGCCTCATCGGCGTGGCGACGCCGAGCCTGTTTCCTCCCCGGGCCGACAGGGGTGCGACACGCCATCTGCACGCTGTCGGCGCTTCTGTGCGTGCACGTGTCCGGGGAAGTCCCGTGGGGTCCGGGGAAGCGGTCGGTCCGCGTGGATGCGCGTCGCCGACGTGATCACCGACGCGCTGATCCATTCGTTCGTCCTCGAAGTGTTCGTCGGAACCCTACGCGGCCGCCCGTGACGAGCTACCGGGCTACCGGGCTACCGGGCTACGCGAAGCTCACGCTGTGTGGGACGGGCTCGGCGAAGCCACGGGCCGCACCGGGGTCCAGGGTGCTCGGCGGCTCCTCGCAGCCGCGGTCCGCGTACAGGGTGGCTGTGCTGTTCGTGCCGTTGACCGCACTGGTCGCGCCGTGGAGCAGGAGGAAGCACTCCGAGCCGACAGGGTCGGTGATGTCGAAGTCGCCGTACTCCGGCGAAACGTAGCTGAACGTGCCCACAGCGGCCCCGGCGGGGGCCGGCAGCGTACCGACGAGCGCGAGAGCCCCGAGGAAGGTGGTGATGGTGTGGCGAAGGCGCATCACACCAGCGTGGCCCACGGCTGCGCCGAGCCGGCCGGAGAAACGACCTCCCTCACCCGTTCGGCAGCCGGTGGGGCAGCGTCGCCCAGGTACGGGTCCCACCGCCGGGTTCCCGGGACGGCCCGAGGCCCCAGTCGCCGCCGTGGTCGCGCACCAGTGCCGAGAACACCCGGAGCGTGGCGCGGCGGCGGGCCTCACAGAGCGCGGCAAGCCGGGGGTGGGTGTGGGTGGGGTGCGCGTCGTAGACGATGACGCGCAGCTCGTCGTCGCGGTAGCGGACGGACAGGTACAGCTCCCCGTACGGGTCCATCCGCCAGGCCGAGCCGAGGAGTTCCGAGGCGGCCTGTACGGCTGTCGGAGCGAGGGGGTCGAGGGCGTAGGCGTGCAGGGCCGCCCGTACGGCCTGCCGGGCGATCCCGGCTGAACGGGGCGAGGCGGGCAGGGTCATGCTGCACGACAACCCCTCCGCGAGGGCTGCCTGACCGGCAGTCCCGGGATCCGGTGCGACCGGGCAGGCGGATGCGGCGGTGTACGAGTGGGGGTACGGGGTGAGCAACTTCGGCTCCCAAGTCGTCGGTGGGCACAGACGGTTCGGCTTCGGAGGCTCGACGCGCACAGGGGCTCACGAGGACCGTTCACAGGCGGCATGGGCGGCGGGCGTGGCTCGTCCCCCGGGCAGGGCCGGGCGATGCACTTCAACTCGCCTTGCGTAAGCGGTGCATCACCCACAGTAAGACATTGAAGTGGTGCCTGCACCACAAAATTCATGATGCCTGCTCCCGAAATGGACCACATGCGGGCCGGAGTGCAGACTTCCCACATGCCACCGAGGACGCTGCCGTCATATCGCCGGGCCCGACTGGGAGCAGAGCTACGCCGGATGCGCTTGAACGCGGGCGTGTCCGCCGAACTCGCGGCCTCACTCGTCGGCATGGACCGCGGAAAGATTCCCAGCATTGAGGCGGGCGCCCGGACCTTGAGCGCCGAGCGGTTGCGCACCCTGGTCACCAGCTACGGCTGTACCGACGAGCCTTACATCGACGCGCTGCTCGGCATGGCCCAGCGTCGCCGGCGAGGGTGGTGGGATCAGTACCGCGAGCGGCTCGCACCGGGCTTCCTGGACATCGCAGAGCTGGAGTGGCACGCCACACGGATGCACACGGTGCAAGCGGTTCACGTACCCGGACTGCTCCAGACCGAGGAATACTCCAGGGCCGTCTTCAACGCGGTGCTACCGCAACTCTCCCGCTTGGACGTGGAGCTGCGCGTGGCCCACCGCCAAGAGCGACAGGTCGTCCTTGACCGCCGAGATCCGGTTCGATACACCGGATATGTGCACGAGGCGGCACTGCGTATGCAGTTCGGCGGCCGACAGGTGTCGAAGCGCCAGCTCGATCGGATCTGCGAGCGAAGCACGGCGGAGCACATCACCATCAGGGTCATCCCCGTCTCTCAAGGAGCCTTCCCGGGAGCGGGGCACCCTCTGTTCTACGCCGAGGAATCGGTCCCGCAGCTCGACACGGCGCAACTCGACTCGGCCCACGGCCCGGAGTTCCTGCACGGTGCGGAGCAACTGGCCAAGTACCGCAGCCATCTGGCCTGGATGTCCGATCACACGCTCAGCCCCGAAGCTTCGCGTGATCTCATCCGAGACATCAGCAAGGAACTGTGAGAGGGGTCGCCATGCCGGACATCCGGTGGGAAGCACCGTACTGCGGTGAGGGAAACGCCTGCTATCGGATAGGGGTGGACGGGGACGGCAACAGCTACATAGCGGTGGCCGGCCAGGAGGACCGGCCGCTGACCGACAGCAGAGCGGCCCTCCAGGCCCTGATCCGGGACATCAAGGCGGGTCGGGCCGACCACCTGCTCGACTAACTCGCGCCCCGCGGGAAGGTGATCTCCACGCGGCGGTTCTTCTTGCGGCCCTCTTCGGTGCTGTTGTCGGCGATCGGGTAGTCCTCGCTGTACCCGCGTACGTCGAAGACGACGCTCGGGTTCGTCACGGTCTTGGCCAACTCGTCGTGCACGGCATCGGCCCGCTTCTTCGACAGCACCTTGCCGTGCTCGTAGCTGCCTTGGTCGTCGGTGAAGCCGAAGACCCGGATGCGGGTCGCCTTGGACTGGTTGATCTCGTTCCCGATGGCCTGGATCCGTGCGGCCGCCTGCGCGTTGAACACGGCGCTGTCCTCGGGGAACAGCACCTCGGACTGCAGCGCCATCATGACGGTCTCGTTGGTCTCCTGCCGCCGCTGCTCCCCGCCGAGGTCTTCGACGACCTCGGCGATGTCGAGCACCTTGACCGGGGCCAGGGTCCCGCCCTGCGGGATCTTCAGCCCGGGCGCGTTGGAGTCGATCGCCACGGGCGCGGCGGCGGACGGCTCCGTGCCAGGGGGTACGGACGGCTTCACGTCATCGGCATGTGCGGAGCCGGCCCCGATGACGGACCCTCCGGCGATGACGAGTGCAGAGACTGTGGTGGCGGCTGCTGCGCGATGGCGTGTGGTCATGGGTCACCCAGAGATTTTGACGGTGGCCGTGGCAAAGGTCGGGAGGCTGAATTCCACCTCGCTGGTAGAGCTCGGCGGTGCCGGGAACTGGGCGAAGAACGGGATCACCTGGCCGGCGTCGACGCTGGAGACGCCCGTCGTGCACAGGCACCTGGACTCCGTGTCCCGAAGCACGTAATAGCGCTTCTTACCCGCCTTGTCGACCAGCGTCGCACCGGCGACCGACTCTCCGGTCCCCTTGAGTTCGATGCCGCGCCAGGCAACCGTGTCCTTGTAGGACTGGCTCCCCGTGTTCTTCAGCTGCCCGGATACGGTGAGGAAGCCGCCCGGATCGCGCTGCACAGAGTTGATCTCCAACGCCATGCCGGCCTGTCCGGTCAGCGTGGCGACGACTTCGGTCGGCTCCGAGCTCTGCCCCTTGCTCGGTGTCGTGTTCTGGGAGGCCGTCCCCTGGGACGGGGCAGCCGCGGGCTTCTGAGGTTCACCCGACTTGCCGTCACCGCCACCACCGCACCCGGCCAACGTAACGGCCATGACCGCCGCACCCGCAACGGCCATCCCCCCACGGACCCTCACCATGCGCCGAATGCTCATCTATGAATGCTTCCTTGTCTCTCGATCCCTGTCAGCCGACGAGTCGCACGCTGAACAGCTTTCTGGTCAATGCCTTGAGCGAACCCGGCTTCGACGGGTCGAGCTTGACCATCTCCCCACCACAAGTGAATGTCACCGCAGCAGCGTTCGGCGTGGGAGAGGGCGATGCACCACCTGACGGCGCGGTGGAAGTAGGGGTCGGGGTGGGGCTCGGGCTGGCGACGCTCGCCAAGTGGCACCTCGGCTCGATCAGGGCCGTGGCCTTCGCCGTCGCATGCATGCCGTTGGTACCGGGAACCACCGAATCCCCCACGGTTCCGTTCGTCTCCACCGTGACGGTGAACCGCGGGAGGGCGGCCGCGCATGTGGCCTTCGCATCGTTCTTAGCCGCGAAGGCCTCTGCCGCTGCGCAGGCTTCGCCGACTTTGAAGAACCGCCCATCGACGATCTTTTTCCAGACACCGGCATCCACCGACGGAAGATCGAGGCCGAGGAGAACCTCGTCTCGGGCCTCACGCCCGGCCGCCAAAGCCGCTGCATCCGCAGCGCCTTGGGCGTCACTGCGCCTGACCGACGCCTGGCCCACCGCGAAGAACGCGAGCGCGGCGAAGAGCAGCCCCGCCACGACCACCACGTAGATGGGAAAGGCCTGCCCTCGGTCACGCCCATACGTGCCGCGGGTGGCCATTAGCCGGCTTTGATGTCGGTCACCGCCTGCTTGATCCGCTTGGTGATCTCCGAACCGACACCCGAGCCCACGATCGCCCCGACGATCACGATGACTACCAGGATGATCCCGAGGTATTCGAAGGCGGTCTGGCCGCGGTCCTGTTGGGCGTGGCGCCTGCGGAGCCTCGTCACGGCCGTGTCCGTCCACCCGTTCACCCTGATCCGCGCCTCCACGGCGGCCTTCAGCAGCATGTTCTGTGACATGGGGGTTCCCTCCCGGGCCGGTACCGGTGTCGATCTGCGGACGGTACGGCGAGTCACCAGCCGTTACCAAGGGTCCCGGGACCCAATTACGGACCCACTGCGCACTCCGTCTACCCATGACCGGTCACTCCTGGACGGGCGGTTCCCAGCCAGCGGGCTATCGCCTCGCTGCGCGTCGCGCTCCCGAGCTTCGCGAAGATGCGGTTGATGTGGTTCTTGACCGTCTTCTCACTGATGAAGCAGGCGGCGGCGATCTGCTGGTTGCTCATCCCGGACGCGATCAGGTCCATGATCTCCACCTCCCGGGAACTCAGCCCGAAGACAACAGAGTTGTGCATCCGATCCGACGACTGTGCCACATCGCGTTGCGGATGCGAAGGGGTCCTGAGCTCGTTCAGCAAGGCGCTCGCCGCCGTCGGGGTGAAGTGGGGGCGGCCCAGGGGGGCGTCGCGGACGGCTCTGAGCAGGTCCTCGGCCGTGAACTCGCCGTGAACCAGGTAGCCGCCGGCGCCCAGCAGCAGGGCCTCGCGGACGATGTCGGCTTCCCTGCTGTACGTGAGCATCAGTACGGGCGCCAGCTGCACCAGGTGCGGTAGCGCCGAGATCCCGTCCACCCCCGGCATCCGGACGTCCAGCAGGACCACGTCCGGGGCGTGCCTGCGGGTCAGGCTCAGGGCCTCCCGGCCGTCCTCGGCCTGGGCGGTCACCTCGATGTCCGTGACCGCGCCCAGGATGGCCGCGAGGCCCGCCCTGATGACCGGGTTCCCGTCGGCGATGAGCACGCTCAGCCGCGCCATGGTTCAGCCACCCCCGAACAGTGCGCCGAAGTCGACGTTCGCGCCGTAGACGAATCCGCACACGAGCAGGATGAGCGTGCCCGGCAGCATGAACATCGTCACCGCGAACGTGGCCTTGGGTACCGCCCGCGCGGCCCGGCGGCGGGCGTTCTGGGCGTCCGTGCGGCGCATGTCCTCGGCGATCGCGATCAGCGTCTCGACGATCGGGGAACCCAGTTCCTCGCCCTGTTGGAGGGCCGTCACGAACTGCGCGACCTGTTCGCTGTCGTTGCGCCGCCGCAGCTCGTCGAAGGCCTGGCGCCGGCTCACACCCATGTCCATCTGCTGGAGGGTGATGCGGATCTCGTCCGCCCACGGCCCCTCGTACTTGCCCGCCACCCGGTCCAGTGCCTGTCGGAAGCCCAGCCCCGCGCTCACCACCACGGCGAGGACGTCGAGGAAGTCGGGCAGGGTCCGCTCGATGTGATCGCGGCGGACCCGGATGGCCGACCACAGGCCGACCTCGATCCAGAACAGGCCGAAGGCCACCATCAGCAGGGCCGCGACCAGTTGGCCGTTGACCAGCATGGCGAAGGCTCCGACGGCCCCCAGGGCCCCGTACACCGCTCGCCGGGCCGCGTACCGGTCGATGGTCAGGCCGGCCGGATTGCCCGCCATGTCGATCTGCCGGCGCTTGCGGGCCACCCGGGTCGCGCCCATCGCACGCAGGACGAGCGGCGCCCAGCGGATGCCGAGGCGGTCGACCAGCGATCCGACCGCCGTCGTACGGGTGGCACCGACCTCCAGGGCCAGCGCGAGGTCGGTGGGGAGCTTGACGTCCGCCCGGTAGAGGCGGATGCCGTGGAGGGCGCCGAACACCGAGAGGGCCGTGGCGAGTGCGAGGAGAAGTCCGGTCATGGTCCCGTCCGCCCCCCCTCACACGTCGATCTTCGACAGGCGGCGGATGAGGACGAAGCCCAGCGCGAAGAGGCCGAGGGCGACGAGGACGGCCGTCTGCCCGAGGAAGGCGCCCGTCATGCGGTCCAGCGCGCCCGGCATCATCATGTCGACGAGGAGCAGCGAGCCGAGCCCGATGGCCGGCACCAGGTAGGCCGTGACCGTGACCTGGGACAACTGGGTGCGGATCTCGCGACGGGTCTCCTTGCGCTGCTCCAGCGTCACCGTCAGGTTGCGCAGGCTGTCCACGATCGCGCCGCCGGCGCGGGCCGACAGGACGAGGGTGGAGACGAGGACGACGAGCTCCCGCGACGGCAGGCGCTCGGTGAGCTCTCCCAGCGACTCCTCGATGGAGTGGCCCACGGCGAGGCGGTCGGCGACCCGCGCGAGTTCCTCACCCGCCGGCGCCTCCAGTTCCTCCGCCGCGATGCCGATGGCGGTACGCAGGGCCAGCCCGGCCTGGGTGGCGTTGGCGAGGATGCGGGCCAGGTCGGGGAGCTGGTTGATGAAGCGCTCCGTACGCCGCGCCCGCTGCCAGCCAAGGAAGGCGTTCGCCGCCCAGATGCCGATCAGTCCGGCCACCGGTCCGAAGAACGGGGCGAGGAGGGACGAGGCGATGAGCCAGACGCCCGCGATCGAGGCGAGCATGTAGACGAAGAACTCGCCGGGCGTGAGGTCGAGGCCGGTGGTCGCAAGCTTCTGCTCGATCCGGCGGCCGAACGCCGTCCTGCGCAGTCTGCGGTCGATCTTCCGGAAGCGGCGCACCCGGCCGAGCGGCTCGGGAGCGCCGCTCGCCGAGAGGCGTTCGACGAGGGCGGCGTGCTGGGCGCGGCCGGCCGCGTAGGCCTGGAGGCCGGCGACCGCGAGGACGCAGGCCAGCAGCGTGATGCCGAGGGTGAGGAGGATCAGTGGGTTCACAGGGCGGTCCGTGTGATGTGCGGCGTGGTGAGGGGGTCGTCGGGCAGCGCGACGCCGAAGGCCTGCGGGACGGGCTGGTTGTTCATGTAGAGGCGTTCGGCGATGCGGCGGGGCAGCGGGTAGTACTCGAAGAAGCCGTGGACGCGCCCGTCCGGCCCCATGGGCTGGGCGGCGAACCGGCAGACCGTGGTGATCCGGAAAGGTTCGCGGCCGGTGGAATCGAGGAGGGAGATCTCGGTGATGCGGCGCGAGCCGTCGCCGAAGCGGGTCAGCTGGACGATGACGTTGACGGCACTGTTGATCTGGTCCTGGAGGGCCTCGAAGGGGATCTCGACCTCCGACATGGAGGCCAGGGTCTGTAGGCGCGTCAGGGCGTCGGAGGAGCTGTTGGCGTGGACGGTGGCCAGTGAGCCGTCGTGGCCGGTGGACATGGCCTGGAGCATGTCGAGGGTCTCGCCGCCGCGAACCTCGCCGACGATGATGCGGTCGGGGCGCATGCGCAGGGAGTTGCGCACGAGGTCGCGGATGGTGATCTGGCCCTTGCCCTCCACGTTCGCCGGGCGGGATTCCAGACGGATGACGTGGGCCTGCTGGAGCTGGAGCTCCGCGGAGTCCTCGATGGTGATGATGCGCTCGCCCTCCGGGATCAGGCCGGAGAGGGCGTTGAGGAGGGTGGTCTTGCCGGTGCCGGTGGCTCCGGAGACGATCACGTTCATCTTCGCCTGGACCAGGCCGGACAGCAGCAGGAGCATCTGCTCGTCGAGGGAGCCGAGGGCGATCATCTCGTGCAGGGTGAAGGCGCGCGGGAAGCGGCGGATGGTGAGGGTGGCGCCGGTCAGGGAGAGCGGCGGGATGATGACGTTGACGCGCTCGCCGCTGGGCAGGCGCGCGTCGACCATCGGATTGGCCTCGTCGACGCGGCGGTTGACGGTCGAGACGATGCGCTCGATGGTCTGCATGAGCTGCTCGTGCGAGGCGAACCGGAGGGGGAGCTGCTCGACCCGGCCGGCCCGCTCGACGAAGATCTGGTCGGGTCCGTTGACCATGATCTCGGAGATGGAGGGGTCTTCGAGGAGCGGTTCCAGCACGCCGAGCCCGAGTGCCTCGTCGACGACGCGGCGGATGAGTTGCGTGCGCTCGGCGGTGGACAGGACGGGGCCCTCGCGGCTGATGATGTGCCCGAGGACGCGTTCCAGGCGCGCCCGGCGCTCGGCGGGGGCCAGCGCGGACATCTCGGCGAGGTCGATCTCCTCCAGCAGCTTGGCGCGGTAGGAGGAGACCAGCCGGCCGTCCTCGCGCGGGCTGTGGCGGTCGTCGGGCGTGCTGACCCGGGAACGCAGGCTCATGGTCCGGTCACCTCGGGGTCGTCGTTGGGCATGACGGCTGTGGCCCTGGCCTCGTCGGGGTCCAGGCCGGGGATGATCGAGTTGACGCGGATGGTGGCGACCGCGGTGACGGCGTCGGCCGTCCTGCTCACGACGACGCGCGCGCCGAGCCCCTCCCTGACGGCCGCCACCCCCGCCGCCTCGCCCCGGCCCGGGTGCCGGGCCTCGACGCGGGCGGCGGTGCGGGCGGCCGTGTCCGCCTGCTCGTGGACGTACGCGACCCAGCCCAGCTGGATCCCGCACAGCGCGACGAACAGCAGGATCGGTAGGAAGCCGATGTACTCCAGGGCCACTTGGCCCCGGTCCGACCGGTTGCGCGGCCTCATGTCACTCGGACTCCTTCTCCAGTGCGGCGCCGCCGGTGCCATGGATCTCGCCGAAGTCGAGGCCCGGGAAGAAGACCGGGACGCCGAGGGTGACCTCCGCCCGGTAGATGTCCCCGGACTCCGTGCATTCCACCCGGGGGCCCCAGGAGTCCCCGATGTGCTCGTGCACCGCCGCCCGGCACGCGGCGTCCCCGCGCACCGCCCCCGCCCGGGCCGCCTCGTCCGCCGCGTTGCCCGCCAGGGAGAAGGCGTAGCCGATCAGTACGCACTCCCACACCGCCGCCACCAGGAGCAGGATCAGCGGTACCGTGCCGACGAACTCGATCGCCACCTGGCCCCGGTCGCCCCGGTTCCCGCGGGCCCCTCTCCGGGCGGGCTTGGGCATCCGTCAGCCCTCCCGGCCTCGGCGCAGCCGGGAGACCGTGCCCGCGGCGCGCAGGGTCAGGGCGCCGCCCGGCGGGGCGGGGGCCGCCGGGGTGTCCGGGGCGGCCAGGAGGCCGAGTTCGCCGGCCAGGGTCCACAGGGCCTGCTTGACCGTCGAGCGGTTGTCGAGGTCCTGGACGCGGCCCGCGTCGACCACGGCCTGGAGCTCCTTGAAGGCGGCCGGGACGGGGGTGCGGGTGGCCCGGGTCTTGGTGATCTTCTCGATCAGGGCGGGTTGGATCTCGGTGTGCTTGCTCCAGCGGTTGACGACCACCGCGGTGTCCTCGGCCTTGCGGATCTGCAGCCGCTCCCACAGCCGGACCATGCGTTTGGCGGCCCGCACCGCGATCACATCGGGCGTGGTGACCAGGACGGCGACGTCGGCCGTCTCCACCGCGGCGGCGTTGGCTCCGGTCGCCTGGGTCCCGCAGTCGACGACGACGAGTTCGTAGCGGCTGCGCAGGGCTGCGACGATGTGCCGGGCGGCCCGGTCGTCGACCTCCTCGCCGCGTTCGCCGTCGGCCGGGGCCAGCAGCAGTGCGAGCCCGGTGCGGTCCTCGTAGACGGCGTCCTGGAGCACCCGCGATGAGATGTCCCGGATGCCGGCGAGGTCGGCGATGGACCGCCGGAACTGCACGTCGAGGTACGAGCCGACGTCGCCGGCCTGGAGGTCCATGTCGACCAGCACGGTGCGCCGGCCGGAGGCGGCCGCGGCCAGTGCGAACTGCACGGCGGTGAAGGTGGTGCCCACGCCGCCCTTGGCCCCGGTGACCGTGACGACCCGGCCGCCCGGCCCGGTGAGGGCGTCGGCGTCGGCGGCGCCCCGGCCCAGGTGGCGGCGGACGCCCACGGACCACTGGGCGGCGGCCTGGACGCGGGCGGCGAGCTCGTCGTAGGACAACGGCAGGCCGACGAGGCCGCGGGCGCCGGAGTCCATGGCGGCGGAGAAGAGCGCCGGTCCGGCGTCCGAGGAGACCAGGACGACACCCACCGCAGGGAACCGGAGGGCGACTTCGCGGATGAGCTCCAGTGCGGGCACCGGGCCGATCCGCTCGTGGACGAGGACCACCTCGGGCAGCTCGTCGAGGGAGTCGACGGCGAGCCGGGCGAGGGTGTCGAGCAGTGTGGTCGAGTCGGGGACGGGGGCGGCGGGCTCCGCCGACGGGAGCTGGCTCAGCAGCGTGGAGAAGATGCGCGCGGCGTCCGGGTCGCCGACCGCGGGGAGGATGCGTGTGGTCATCCGGGCCTCACCTGTCCCCGTCGAGGGTGTACGTACGGTCGCCGGGGGCGGGCGCGGAGTCGGTGCCGGGGGCGACCAGGGCCAGGCGCACGTGCTCCGCGAAGGACTCGGCGTACGCGACGCGCTGGGTGTCCTTGGTGCTGAGGGCGAAGGTGATCGGGACGGCCTCGGCGGGGCCCCTGCGGTCGCCGTCCTTCTCCAGGGCGGTGAGTCTGCCGACGTTCAGGACCCGGGCGTTGGCGACGATGATCACCGAACGGGAGGGCTCGGTGTCCTTGGCGCCTTTGAAGGTGGCGATGATGTTGACCTTGGCGCCCGAGGTGATCTTCCCGGCGACCCCCGTCGCCGCGTCGATCATGATGGCGATCTCCTGCTCACCGGG
This sequence comes from Streptomyces sp. NPDC058880, assembly GCF_042742535.1. Lineage (NCBI taxonomy): Bacteria > Bacillati > Actinomycetota > Actinomycetes > Kitasatosporales > Streptomycetaceae > Streptomyces > Streptomyces sp. NPDC058880. The sequence continues at coordinate 17,742 of NZ_JBHYMC010000055.1, read as the reverse complement.
CTGGAGCTGGGGCCGGTCGACGAACATGTCCGCCTGCAGCAGCGAGCCCTTCTTCAGGGTGGTGAGCGCGATCTTGTCCTTGAGCGCTCCGAGGTCGGTGACGGCCGTGGCGGACAGCCACCGCTCGGGGATCCTGATCTCCTCGAACTGTCCGGCCCCGAGCGGGCTGTACGGTGCTATGTCGGCCTTGGCGCGGTAGGCGACGACCTCGGATCCGACCTTGGAGTTGACGTCGCCGATCACCACGAGGACTCCGGCGAAGGCTCCCAGGGCGCACAGGACCGACAGGAGCAGCAGAATGACGCCGCGGCGCTGGCGTGAGTTCATAGGCCGTACTACCTCGCCGTTCTTTCTTCATTCGTACGTTCGGTCGTCGGTCAGCGTCTGGAGCGGCCGGTGCCCGCCGGCGCCGCCGCGGACGGCGGTGAGGCGGTGAGCGGTGCGGCACAGAAGCCGCATCGATCGCCGATGAGTTCCAGGCCGCACCAGCGGCACTGCTCGCGGCGGACCGAGGCGACCAGTTGGTAGAGCACGGACAGGTCGGGGATGCCGGCGGCGAACTCGACGAGCCGGGGGGTTCCCCACCAGGCGGGTGAGGCGGCCGGCAGCGGGTTCTCCATGACGCCCTGCACCTGCCAGGCGGGGGCGAGTTCCGCAGCGACCCAGTCGGAGGCGAGCTGGCCGCGCGCGAAGGTGAGGTGCGTGGCGAAGTCGGGGCCGGCGGGCAGGGCCGCGGCGGTTCCGTGGGAACCGCCGCGGTTTCCGCCGTGCGAGCCGCCGCGTCCGCTGCGGGACCCGCCTCGTCCGCCGCCCGCGGAGCCCAGCCTGGCCAGGTGCGGTGCCGGGTGGGCGAGTACCGCGAACTGCGCGCTCGGCGACCAGGACCGGGCGTGCGCCCCGAGCCCGACGGGCACGCGGACCCGGTCGAGTTTGGCGACCGAGCCGAGCAGGGCGCCCGCGTAGATGTAGTGGGACAGCAGCCGGGCCGCGGACGCGATGACTCCGGGGCTGAAGTCGCAGACGCTGAGCTGTCGCAGCTGACGGGCCAGCAGGGCCGTTCCCAGCGGCGGCAGATCGATGTCGAGCAGTGCGATCCGGTCGGTTTCCAGGATGGCCCGCACGGTGTGCAGTCGCTGGACCGTGGGTCGCGGCAGCCAGGGCGGTACGAGGGCCACGAGGTGGCCGTGCCGTTCCAACAGCGCGCCGGTCCCGGCGAGCGCGGACTCCAGGTCGTGCTGTTCGGGCGGGTGCAGCAGGGCGGCCCCGGGTGTGTGCCGGTCGGGTGCCGGAAGCACCAGATCGGCGCTGGTGACTGCGATGGCGGTCGGCACGCGATTTCCCCCGTTCCCCCACGTTCTCCCGTACGTCCGGACTTTCGCGCGCTCGACGGGGACGCGTCGCAGCCGCGTCGCGGCCACGCACCACGTGCGCGACCGCGGACGGCCGTCGCCCATCCCCCCGTTGCCCCAGCACCATAACCGCGTCACCCCTCGCTGGTCAGGGGCTTGGTGATTCCCGTGCGTAAGGCACCGGTCACAGGTGACGGAAAACCCGGACAACAGGGATCGCGCATTGAACCATTTCAAGCCACTTTGCGAAGACCCTTGACAGGGAGATTGGTCTGGACCAACTTGGCAGCGCACGCCGTGAGTCGGCCCCACCCCACACGGCCCGGCTCTTCCTTCACCACCACACCTCCCCCCACGGAGCCCACGTGAACCGCATACGCTCCCTCGCCCTGCCGATCGCCGTCACCGTCGCCGCCGGGGCGCTGACGGCCCTTGCCGCCGGCACCGCACAGGCCGCGGACGTCAATGTCGCCCGCAACGGCGGCTTCGAGTCGGGCCTCTCCCACTGGTCCTGCTCCGGCGGGAGCGGCACCGCCGTCTCCTCGCCCGTCTACGCCGGGGCCGGCGCCCTGAAGGCCACCCCCGCCGGTTCCGACAACGCCCGCTGCAGCCAGACCGTCACGGTCAAGCCGAACTCGACGTACACGCTGAGCACCCAGGTGCAGGGCAGCTACGTCTACCTCGGAGCGACCGGGACGGGCACGCAGGACGTCTCGACTTGGACCCCCGGCTCGGGCGGCGGCTGGCAGAAGCTGTCCACCACCTTCACCACCGGCCCCTCCACCACCCAGGTCACCGTGTACACCCACGGCTGGTACGGCCAGCCGGCCTACGTCGTGGACGAGTTCAGCGTCTTCGGCCCGGACGGCGGCGGGGGCACCGACCCCGGCCCGGAGATCCCGGGCGCACCGTCCGGTGCCACCGTCTCGGGCCAGAGCGCGAACGGACTCACCCTTGCGTGGAACGCGGTCGGCGGGGCCGCCGGCTACCACGTCCACCAGGACGGCGTCCTCGTCCGTACCGTGACCGGGACCACCACCCCGATCACCGGGCTCGCGCCCTCCACCTCGTACTCCTTCCAGGTGAGCGCGTACAACAGCGCGGGCGAGGGCCCGAAGTCCGCGCCCGTCACCGGGACCACCACCGGCGGCGGCAACCCGGGCAACCCGGCCGTACCCAAGCACGCACTGACCGGCTACTGGCAGAACTTCAACAACGGCGCGACCGTCCAGAAGATCTCGGACGTGTCCGCGCAGTACGACATCATCGCCGTCTCCTTCGCCGATGCCACCACCACGCCCGGCGCCATCGCCTTCAACCTCGACTCGGCCGGCCTCGGCGGCTACACCGTGGCCCAGTTCAAGGCGGACATCGCCGCGAAGAAGGCGGCCGGGAAGTCGGTCATCCTCTCCATCGGCGGCGAGAAGGGGACCATCACGGTCAACGACTCGGCCTCCGCCGCCAACCTGGCGAACTCGGCGTACGCCCTGATGCAGGAGTACGGCTTCACCGGCATCGACATCGACCTGGAGAACGGGCTCAACCCCACGTACATGACGCAGGCGCTGCGCGGCCTGTCCGCGAAGGCGGGCCCGTCCCTCGTCATCACCATGGCCCCGCAGACGATCGACATGCAGTCCACGCAGGGCGGCTACTTCAAGACGGCGCTCAACATCAAGGACATCCTCACCGTCGTCAACATGCAGTACTACAACAGCGGCTCGATGAACGGCTGCGACGGCAAGGTCTACTCCCAGGGCTCGGTGGACTTCCTCACCGCGCTGGCCTGCATCCAGCTGGAAGGCGGGCTCGACCCCTCCCAGGTGGGCATCGGCGTCCCGGCCTCCCCCAGCGGTGCGGGCAGCGGCTACGTCTCCCCGACCGTCGTCAACAACGCCCTGGACTGCCTGACGCGGGGCACGAACTGCGGGTCCTTCAAGCCGCCGAAGACCTACCCGGGGCTGCGCGGCGCGATGACCTGGTCGACCAACTGGGACGCCAAGGCGGGTAGCGCCTGGTCGAACTCGGTGGGTCCCAAGGTCCACGGGCTCCCGTAGGCGGTACGTGTGGGGGTGGCCGGATCGGTTCGGCCGACGCCTGAGGTCCTTGACCGGTACATGCCACGAGAGGACGCTGAGCGCGTCCGCACGGCTACCCCCACACTCCCCACCCAGGAGAACGCATGCGGCTCCACACCCGCCGGAGGGCCGGCCTGACGGCGGCCCTGCTGGCGCTCGCCCTCGGCGCACCCGCCTACGGCATGAGTGCGACGGCGGCTCCACCGCCCAGCCCGTCCACCGCCACCCAGGACGAGGCCATCGTGCAGTACCGGATCCACGGCCCCTCCACCGTCGCCGACCGCACCGCGCTGCTCGGCACGGGCGTGTCCATCGACGAGGTGGACGACCACACCGTCGTGGTCAGCGCCGACCCCATGCAGGCCGCGAAGCTGAAGGCGATCGGCTACCGGCTGACCCCCCTGCCCGGCCCCCCGGACCGCTCGCTGCCCGGCATCGCGGCGAGCCCGATGGACTTCCCCTCGGCGGACTCCAAGTACCACAACTACGCCGAGGCGACGGCCGAGATCAACACGCTCGTGGCCCAGTACCCGACGATCGCCTCCAAGCGCGTGATCGGAAAGTCGTACCAGGGACGCGACCTCCTCGCGATCAAGATCAGCGACAACGTCGCCACCGACGAGTCCGAGCCCGAGGTGCTCTTCACCGCGCACCAGCACGCCCGCGAGCACCTGACCGTCGAGATGGCGCTGTACCTGCTCAAGGAGTTCACCTCCAAGTACGGCACCGACTCCCGGGTCACCGATGCCGTCAACGGCCGCGAAATCTGGATCATCCCGGACCTCAACCCGGACGGCGGCGAGTACGACATCGCCACCGGCCGCTACCGCTCCTGGCGCAAGAACCGGCAGCCCAACTCCGGCTCCTCCTACGTCGGCACCGACGAGAACCGCAACTGGAACTACAAGTGGGGCTGCTGCGGCGGATCCAGCGGCAGCAAGAGCTCCGAGACCTACCGGGGCGCGGCCGCCGAGTCGGCGCCCGAGGTGAAGGCCGTCTCGGACTTCGTGCGCAGCCGGGTGGTCGGCGGCAAGCAGCAGATCAAGGCCGCGATCGACTTCCACACCTACAGCGAGCTCGTGCTGTGGCCCTTCGGCTACACCTACAGCGACACCGCCCCGGGCCTGACCGCCGACGACCTGGCCGTCTACAAGAAGATCGGCACGAGCATGGCGGCCAGCAACGGCTACACGCCGGAGCAGTCGAGCGACCTGTACATCACGGACGGCACGATCGACGACTGGCTGTGGGGCGACCAGAAGATCTTCTCGTACACCTTCGAGATGTACCCCCGCAACGGCGGCGGCGGTTTCTACCCGCCGGACGAGGTGATCGACCGCGAGACGGCCCGCAACAAGGACGCGGTGCTCCAGCTGCTGGAGAACGCGGACTGCATGTACCGATCGATCGGCAAGGAAGCCCAGTACTGCGCGTAGCCCGTCCCGTGCGGCACGCGCCGGGACCGTGCCGCACGTCACCCGGACCGGGGGGACGCCCCGCCGCCAGGGGGGCGTCCCCCCTCCTGAGCGGCCGGGCGTCCGCCCGTCCGCGGGCGGACGTCAGCCCAGGACGGCGAGGGCGTCGACCTCGACGAGCAGCCCGTCCGGCAGGCCCACGTACACGGTGGTGCGCGCGGCCGGGGCCTCCCGCAGGCCCAGCTCCTCGAAGTAGGCGTCGTAGAGGGCGTTCATCTCCGCGAAGTGCGCCGTGTCCGTGAGGTAGACGCGGATCATCATCACGTCATCCCAGCCCGCTCCACCGGCCTCCAGCACGGAGCGGACGTTCTCCAGCGTCTGGAGGGTCTGCTCGCGCAGCGTCGGCCCCGCGGGGGTCGGCGGCCGGCCGTCGACGTGCGGGAGGAAGCCGACCTGCCCGGCCACCTGAAGGATGTTCCCCTTGCGCACGCCGTGCGAGAACCTCGCGGGCGGCACGGTGTGGGTAGCGGGGGTGATGGAGGTCTTCTCGGTCACGCTGTCTCCTGTACTCCTGAACAGTCCCTGCTGATGGCACCGGCGGTGCGCAGCACCTGCGGCAGCAGTTCGAGCAGCCCTTCCGCCGGGAGGACCACCGCGGGCGCGGAGACGGACAGCGCGGCGAGGACGCGCCCGCCGGGACCGTGCACCGGCGCGCCCAGGCAGTTGATCGACTCCTCGTGGCCGCCGAGGTCGGTGGCCCAGCCCTGTTCCCGTACGAGGTCCAGCTCGCGCAGGAACGCCTCGGCGTCCGGGGTGGAGCGGGCGGTGTAGCGGGGGTAGTCGATGCGGTGGGCCAGGGCCCGGCGTTCGGCCTCGGGGAGGTCGGCCAGGAGCAGCTTGGCGACGGCCGCGACGGTGAGGGGGACGGGCCGGCCGATGCGGGAGTACATGCGCACCGGGTAGCGGCTGTCGACCTTGTCGACGTACACGACCTCGTCGTCCTGGTACAGGGCGAGGTGGACGGTGTGCCCGGTGACCCGGTTCAACTCGGCCAGGTGGGGGCGGGCGACCTCGCGGACGTCGAGGTTCTCGATGGCCTCGGCGGCGAGCGCGAAGAGGCGCGCACCGAGGCGGTAGCGGCCGTCGGGGCAGCGGGAGACGAACCCGTGCCGGTTCAGGGTGCGCAGCAGGCGCAGCGCGGTGCTCTTGTGCACGCCGAGTTCGCCGGCCACGTCGCCGAGTCCGGCGGGCCCCTGCGCGAGCAGCGGCAGGATGCCGAGCGCCCTCTCGACCGACTGGCTCATCGCTCGCCCCTTCCCGCGGTCGCCGCGCCGCCGACTGCGGCGGCGCACCGGGCAGCGTTGACCCGCCGTCACCCGGGATGTTAGACAGCGTGCAGCGGTCCACGCAATGATCGTTGCAGCTAGTGCAACACACCCCCGGGAGGCACCCGCATGGCCAGCGCCAGCGACCCCGTCACGGCCCTCGCCGACGAACCGGCGGACCACCGGTTCAAGGGACTTCCCCCGGACGCCCAGGCCGACGGGCTGACCGTCGGGGAGCTCGCCGCCCAGCGCCGGGACCTGCACACCGGCGGGTTCACCACACCCGTCCTGACCCTCGACGCGGACGCGCTGGAACACAACCTCGCCGCCCTCGGCACCTATGCCGCCCGCCACGGCCTCGCCTTCGCGCCGCACGGCAAAACCTGCATGGCCCCGCAGCTCTTCCAGCGCCAGCTGGACCACGGCGCGTGGGGCATCACCGTCGCCATGCCCCACCAGGCCCGCGTCTGCCGCGCCTTCGGTATCCGGACGATCTTCCTGGCCAATGAGCTGGTCGACCCTCCGGCCCTCCGCTGGGTCGCCGACGAGCTCGCCTCCGACCCCGACTTCCGGTTCGTCTGCTACGTCGACTCCGTCCGCGGGGTCGAGCTGATGGACGCCGCCCTGCAGGGCCACGACGCCACCCTCGACGTCGTCCTCGAACTCGGCGCCGGCGCCGAGGGCCGCACGGGGATCCGCACCGACGCCGAATGCCGGGCCGTCGCCGAGGCCGTCGCCGCGTCGCCCGCCCTGCGCCTGGCGGGCGTGGCCGGCTACGAGGCCACCATGCCCGGCGCCGACGCCGACAGCGTCCGCGCCTGGCTGCGCCGGCTCACCGCGCTCGCCGCCGATCTCGACAAGCAGGGCCTCTTCACCGGCACCGGCCTGGACGAGGTCATCGTCAGCGCCGGCGGCAGCGAATGGTTCGACGCCGTCGCCGAGGTCTTCACCGAGATCCCGCAGCTGTCGCTGCCCGTCCTGCCGCTGCTGCGCTCCGGCGCGTACGTCTCCCACGACCACGGCTGGTACTCGGGCCTGACCCCCTTCAACCGCGTGCCCGAGGAGGGTGGCCTGCTCCCCGCCTTCCGGCTGTGGACCCAGGTGGTCTCCCGCCCCACACCCGGCCAGGCCTTCGTCAACGCCGGAAAACGCGACATCGCCTACGACCTCGGCCTGCCCGCAGTGCTCGCCGTGCGCAGCGCCCGTGACGGCGTCGAGCGCGCCGCGACCGGAATCCGGGTGACCAAGCTGTCCGACCAGCACGCCTGGATCGAGACGGACGCCGACGCCACCCCGCTGGAGGTCGGCGACCGGATCTCCCTCGGCATGGCCCACCCCTGCACCATCTTCGAGAAGTGGCCGCTGATCCCGGTCGTGGAGGCCGACGGCACCGTCACCGACTTCGTCCGCACCTTCTTCTAGGCAGCAGCCGGTGGACCTGGTCATCCGGGGCGCCCGCGTCGTCGACGGCACCGGCGGCCCCTCGTACACCGCCGACGTCGGCGTCCACGAGGGGCGGATCGCCGCCGTCGGCAGGCTCCCCGGGGGCCGTGAGACCGTCGACGGGCACGGTCTCGCCCTGGCCCCCGGCTTCGTGGACATGCACGCCCACAGCGACCTCGCCCTGCTCCGCGACCCGGACCACAGCGCGAAGGCCGCCCAGGGCGTGACCCTCGAAGTCCTCGGCCAGGACGGCCTGTCGTACGCGCCCGTCGACGACCGGACCCTCGCCGGGGTGCGGGCCGCGATCGCCGGCTGGAACGGCCCCGGCGACGACATCGACGTCACGTGGCGCACCGTCGGCGAGTACCTCGACCGGCTGGACCGCGGCTTCGGCGGCGAGGGCATCGCCGTGAACGCCGCCTACCTCGTCCCCCAGGGCACCGTCCGCGCCCAGGTCGTCGGCTGGGACGACCGCCCGGCGACCCCGGCCGAACTCGACCGGATGCGCGCCCTCGTCGCCGACGGTCTCGCCCAGGGCGCGGTGGGCATGTCCTCCGGGCTCACCTACACCCCCGGCATGTACGCCTCCGGCGCCGAACTGACCGCACTGTGCACGGTGGTGGCCCGGTACGGCGGCTACTACTGCCCCCACCACCGCAGTTACGGCCGGCGCGCCCTCGCCGCCTACGCCGAGATGGTCGACCTGGCCCGGGAGGCCGGCTGCGCCCTGCACCTGGCACACGCCACCCTGAACTTCGACGAGAACGAGGGCCGCGCCCCCGCACTGCTCGCCCTCCTCGACGCGGCCCTGGACGGGGGCGCCGACATCACCCTGGACAGCTACCCGTACACCCCCGGCTGCACCACCCTCGTCGCCCTGCTGCCCAGTTGGGCCAACGAGGGCGGCCCGGAGGCGGTCCTCGCCCGGCTGCGCGACGACGGCACGGCCGAGCGGATCCGCCACGCCCTGGAGCACGAGGGCTCCGACGGCTGCCACGGGGTCCCCGTCGACTGGTCGGCCGTCGAGATCTCGGGCGTCGCCGATCCCGCGTACGCCGCCCATGTCGGCACCCGCGTGGACGGCTGGGACACCGCCCGCCGGCTGCTGATCGGCGACCGGCTCGCGCCCACGGTCCTCCAGCACGTGGGCCACGAGGAGAACGTCCGGGCGATCATGCGCCACCGCGCCCACACCGGCGGCTCCGACGGCATCCTGCAGGGCGCGAAGCCCCACCCCCGGGCCTACGGCACCTTCCCGCACTACCTCGGCCGTTACGTCCGCGAGCTCGGCCTGCTCTCCCTGGAGGAGTGCGTGGCGCACCTGTCCGGCCGACCCGCCGCCCGGCTGCGCCTGCCCGACCGGGGCCTGGTCCGGGTGGGGCACCGCGCCGACCTCGTCCTCTTCGACCCGGACACGGTCGCGGCCGGATCCACCTACGAGCGGCCCCGTGCGCTGCCCACGGGCATCCCGCACGTCCTGATCGGCGGACGGTTCGTCATGCGCGACGGGCACCGGACCCAGGTGCTGGCCGGGCGGTCGGTGCGGCGCACCGACCGCGCCTCCCGGTAGGGGCGCACCCTACGATGTCGCCATGGTCGCCTTCGCCCTCACCGCCCTGCTGTTCCTGGCGTTCTGTATAAGCGTCAGGCAGGACAGGCGCCGCTTCAGCAACGCCGTGCTCCTGGGGCTGACCCTCCTGACCGCCTGCTCGGCCCTCTTCCTCCAGGTGGCCAAACTTCCCTTCTGGGCGGCCGTCACGATCGCCGTGGTCACCTTCGCCTCCCCGGCGTTCGGCATCCTGGCCCTGGGTGTCCTCCTCGTCCGCAACGGCATGACGATGGTCCGCAAGGAGGGCTTCCGCCCGGCCAACCTGCTGTCCATGCTGGCCGGTCTCGCGATCTTCGCGCTGATCGCGCTGCTGGTCCTCGTCGTCGTGGTCGGCTCTCCCGTCCTGGGCGGCATCGCCGGAACCCTCACCGTCGTCGCCGGCTACGTCTCCTTCGTCTTCTTCTGCTTCCTCGGCTACGCCTTCCTCTACGGCCGGATCAAGGTGCGCGGCGACGTGGACCACGTGGTCATGCTGGGTTCGGGCCTCGTCGGCGGGGACCGCGTCCCACCACTGCTGGCCTCGCGCCTGCGCAAGGGCCGGCAGATCTACGAGGTCCAGCTGGCCCGGAGCGGCCGGCCGCCGGTGCTGCTCGTCTCGGGCGGCAAGGGCTCCGACGAGAAGGTCGCGGAGGCCCGGGCGATGGCGGACTGGCTGATCGCCGAGGGCGTGCCGGCGGAGCACATCGTGCTGGAGGACCGGTCCACCACGACCGAGGAGAACATGCTCTTCAGCCGGCAGATCATGGAGGCGCACGATCCGGCCTACCGGTGCGTGGTGGTCACCAACAACTTCCACGCCTTCCGGGCGGCGATGATGGCGCGCAAGACCGGCGTGAACGGACAGGTCCTCGGCTCCCCCACCGCGAAGTACTACTGGCCCAGCGCCACGATCCGCGAGTTCGTCGCCGTCTTCTGGGAGCACCGGGCGGTCAATCTGTCGATCTGCGGCCTGCTGGCCGTCTTCGGTGCGCTGGGCACGCTGGCCGCGGTCCTCGTCTGAGACGCGGACGCGGACGCGGACGGGCGAGGTGCCGTGACTCCCCCTTTGGCAGTCACGGCACCTGTTCCCGGCTTCGCGCGGATCCGTCAGACGCGCTGCCAGAGCGCCGGGACGTTCGGCGGCTCCCATCCGGTCTGGGCCTGGTGCCCCTGGATGCAGCGGTAGGTGGAGCCTCCGTAGGTGACGGCGGCACCGGTCGCGTAGACCGTGCCGGCCTTCCAGGTGCCGCCCGGCTCCGGCTCGGGGCCGGGGCCCGGGCCCGGGTCGCTCCCGCTGACCTTGAGGGTCAGCCCGTACGCCGACAGGATCGGGTTCAGCGGCTGGAAGAAGGTGGTCCCGCCGCTGGAGCAGTTGCCGGAGCCGCCCGAGGTGACGCCCTGGGCCTGGCTCCCGGAGATGTAGGAGCCGCCGGAGTCGCCCGGCTCGGCGCAGACCGTCGTACGGGTCACGCCGGAGATGGTGCCCTCGGGGTAGGTGACGCTGGTGTTGTGCTGCTGGATCGTGCCGCAGTGCCAGCCGGTGGTCGAGCCGGACCGGCACACCGAGGCCCCGACCGGCTGCAGCACCGAACCGGCGACCTGCACGTTCGCGCCGCCGCTGCCCTTCACGTACGGGGTCGAGGTCCAGTTGGCGTTCGCGGCGACCCAGGCCATGTCGTTCCCGGGGAAGACCGAGGCCTGGAAGGAGCCCTGGGCGACCTGGTTGAACCCGCTGGTGGTGGTCCCGGCGCGCCCGCAGTGCCCGGCGGTGGCGAAGCCGTTCACGGTCCCCTTGGTCACGGGGAAGCCGACCGAGCAGCGGCCGCTGCCGTTCATGTAATAGGCGTCGCCGCCGCGCAGGTCGTAGAGCGGACGCGGGGCCTCGGCCGTACGGACCACCGTGACCAGGTCCGCGTCGGTACCGGTGGCGGCGAGCAGCCGGGCGGCGGCCCCCGCCTCGGTCTCCTCGACGACGAGCGTGTTGGAACGCGGGTCGACATAGCGGACGGGGGTGGCGGGGCCCGCGGCCCGGTCCAGGGCGGCCTTGGCGCCGTCCAGGTCGGCCAGGGCCCGGGGGACGAGCTTCGCCCGGGCTCCGGTGGCCCGTATCGCGGTGGTGTCAGCGGCCCGCGTGGTCGCCACGGTGAGCACGGCGGAGTCGGCGCCGTCCACCCAGGCCCCGGCGAAGGCGGCGCCGAGCCGGTCCCGGAGGCGGGCGGCGGTGGCCCCGGCCTCGGCTTCGTGCGCGAGGCGGGCCTTGGCCTGCGTGGGGGTCAGGCCGAGGTCGCGCTGCATGGCGGACAGCAGCTCGGGGGACGCGTCGGCGGTGCGCAGGGTGGCGGCGGCGGAGGGCACGGCGGGGGCGGGGTCGGCGGTGGCGCCGCCCGTCCCGGCCAGCAGCAGCCCGGCGGCGGCCAGGGCGGTACACGCCGCGCGGGCGTGTCGCTTGAGCATGGGGGATCTCCTCGGTTTCCGGTGGGGGTCTGCGGAAACCGTAGAAATCCGAACCTGTCTGCGGGAGCTGGCAGTTGGCCCCTCCCCTGGCGTTATGCCCGCGGCCCCGTGGCGGCCGACGTGCGTTCATGGGGCGGCGGCCGGACCATGGGGCCAAGGGAAAACGTAGGAGGTACGCGATGGTCAGTGAACCCGACGAGCAGCCCACGCGGTCGGACCGGCTCTTCACGGGCGGGGAACGACCGTACGACCCCGAGGACCTCGTGATGGCGACCGGCCACGACCCGACTCCGGAGCGGGTCGAGAAGGCCCGCAAGTTGATCGAGAAGGAGGGCCCGCAGGTCATCGAGCGCTACCTGCCGTAGCCGACCGGGGCTGCCCCGCCGCCCCCGGCCCGGCCGGGGGCGGTGCTCTCGGCCCCGTCGGAGGGTGGAGCGCGGGACGCACTGCCCGCGGGCCGGACGGCGGCGCCGCACTCGACCACCGACGGCCGAGCGGCTACGCGGCTACGCGGCGGGCGACGGCGCGGCGGCCCGCAGGTCCGACCCCCCGGCCGCCCTCGCCAGTGCCTCCGCATGGGCGGCCCGCGCATGGCCCAGCACACCGGCGGCCCGCGCGGCGGCCCGCGCGGCGGGATGCCAGCCCAGCACGTGCCGCCACACCAGCGGCATCCCGGCCAGCGGCCGCGTGACCACCCCCGGGGTGGCCGGGAAGGTGGCCCGGCACAGCCCGACGGCCCGCCCCACCTGCACCAGGTGCACGCAGGAGGCGGTGTCGGTCTCGTAGACACAGGCGGGTGTGAATCCCGCCCGTACGCAGGCCGCCGCGAAGCAGTCCCCGAAGCACCCGTCGCCGGGGACGTCTGTCCATGCCTCGGGGGCCAGCTCGGCCAGCTCCACCTCGTCGCGCGGAGCCCGGGCCAGGGCCAGCGGGTGGTCCGCGGCCAGCATCACGTGCACCGGGTCCCGGGCCACCTCCATCCAGGCGAGCCGGCCCGGCTCGGGCGGCGCGCTCTCCCCGCAGACCCCGACGAGCGCGAAGTCCAGGCGCCCGTCCGCGACACCCCCGGCGACCTCCTTCTCCGACCAGGAGGTGTAGGTCGTCACCGGCACACCCGGCTCCTCGTGCGCGAGCCGGTCCACGAGCCCGCCGAGCAGTGGGCCGTGGGTCCCGCCCAGGCGGTAGCCCTGCGCCCCCTGCCGGGCGAACCGCTGCGCCTCCTCCTGGAGTTCGCACACCGCGGGCAGCAGCACCCGCGCCCGCTCCAGCACCAGCTGCCCGAGCGCGGTGGGCCGGACGCCCTCCCGCCCGCGCACGAACAGCGTGCCGCCCAGCGCCCGCTCGACCCGCTTCAGCTGCGCGCTGAGCGCCGGCTGCGCCAGACCGAGCGCGGTGGCGGCCCGGGTCAGGCTCCCGGCGTCGGCGACGGCCCTGACGATCTTGAGATGCCTCAGCTCCAGATCCATACGAAGAGCTTGGTCCAGACCTGTGGGGGTGCGCCATGGGTCGTACGCATCCAGAATCGTTCATGCTCGTTAGCCGCCAGAGGGCCACAACCCTAAGGACAGGCACATGCACACACTCGAAGTCGACTGGGACCATCCCACGGACCCGCGACCCGGCCCGCGGCTCGACCACGTCCGGGCCTACGTCAGTACCGCGGGCGCCGACGGGCACCTCTGGCACGGAGTCCCCACCCTGCTGCTCACCACGCTCGACCGCACCTCGGGCACCACGGCACGCACCCCGTTGGTCTATGGCGAGGACGCGGGCCGCTTCCTCGTCGTGGCCTCCGCCGACGGCGCGCCGTACCACCCCCGCTGGTACCACGACCTCACTACCCACCCGGAGGCCCGCCTCCAGGTCGGCGCCGCCTCCTTCGAGGCGACGGCGCACACGGCCACCGCGACGGAACGGGAGGTCTACTGGGAGATGATGACCGCCCTCTGGCCCCCCTTCGAGGACGAACAGGCGGCCGCCCGCCCCCGCGAGATCCCCCTGGTGATCCTGGAACGCCTCCCCGGCCATTGACGGACGCCCCGGCGGGCCTTCGCCCCGCACCTCGTCCCACGCCGACCGCCCCGGGGCGGTCGGCGTGGGGCGCCTCCCCGGGGGCCGCCGCGGGAGCCCTCGCGGTGGGTGCAGGCGGTCACCGCCACGGCGCGCACACAGCGCCCCCGATGACCAGCGGCTCGACGCGCGCCCACCCGTACCCGCCGCGCTCCGGCCCCGCCCCGAGGCGTGTGGGCAGCCGCCGGCCCGTACCCGTCAGAGGTACTCCCGCGCGAACTCCACCGCCCACTCCACCGCGGCCACCGGGACGCTGCCCGCTCCGGGATCGATGGCCAGGCGGGCGCCCTCCCAGCCCCGGCCGTGCTCACGGAAGATCGCGAAGCGCCCTTCCTCCAGAGCCCCCTCGGACCTGATCAGGAACTCGATGGCCCGGTCGTCGCCGTCCCTACCGATCGCGGTAATCGCCATGTCACCCACTACGAACTCCACTGCCCCGTACTCCCCGATCGCCGCCGTCCAGGCGCCACTCGCCGCACTGCGCGCGTCCAGCCTCCCCCGCGGGTCCGACGGCCGCATGAGCGCGCGTACTCAGCCCGGGTACTCAGTCCCGCCACTCCCCCGACCCCCGCAAGGTGACGAGGGCAACACGTCCCCCTCCCCCGGAGACCGTTTCACCCATTCCGCAGGTCGGAGCACGGCCGTGGCCCCCGATTCCAAGGGAAGAGCGCACCCCCACCCACCCATCCCACGAATCATGACAAAACGACCTTCAACTTCAGAGCGAAAAGGCAGGTCGAGCCCGCACCCCGGCCCGTAAGCTCCCGTCATGCAGGTGATCCAGTCAACCAAACTCGCCAATGTCTGCTACGAGATCCGCGGCCCCGTGCTCGAAGAGGCCATGCGGCTCGAAGCAGCAGGTCATCGCATCCTCAAGCTCAACACCGGCAACCCCGCGGCCTTCGGCTTCGAGTGCCCGCCGGAGATCCTTGAGGACATGCTCCGCAACCTGGGCTCCGCCCACGGCTACGGTGACGCGAAGGGCCTGCTGTCCGCGCGCCGCGCGGTCATGCAGCACTACCAGACCAAGGGCATCGACCTGGACGTCGAGGACATCTACCTCGGCAACGGCGTCTCCGAGCTGATCACGATGTCGATGCAGGCGCTGCTCGACGACGGCGACGAGGTACTGGTCCCGGCGCCGGACTACCCGCTGTGGACAGCTTCCGTCTCCCTGGCCGGCGGCACGGCCGTGCACTACCGCTGCGACGAGCAGTCCGACTGGATGCCGGACCTCGCCGACATCGAGCGCAAGGTCACCGACCGCACCAAGGCGATCGTGATCATCAACCCGAACAACCCGACCGGCGCCGTCTACGACGAGGAGATGCTGCGCGGGCTGACGGACATCGCGCGCCGCCACAACCTCGTCGTCTGCTCGGACGAGATCTACGACCGGATCCTGTACGACGGCGCCCAGCACTTCAACACGGCCGCCATCGCCCCGGACGTCCTGACGCTGACCTTCAACGGCCTGTCCAAGAACTACCGGGTCGCGGGCTACCGGGCCGGCTGGATGGCCGTGTGCGGCCCGAAGAAGCACGCCACCTGCTACATCGAGGGCCTCACGATCCTCGCGAACATGCGCCTGTGCGCGAACATGCCCTCGCAGTACGCGGTGGCCACCGCGCTCGGAGGGCGCCAGTCCATCGAGGACCTGGTCCTGCCCGGCGGGCGGATCCTGGAACAGCGCAACGTCGCCCACGACCTGCTCACCCAGATCCCTGGCGTCACCTGCGTGAAGCCGAAGGGCGCGCTGTACGCCTTCCCGAAGCTGGACCCGAACGTCTACAAGATCAAGGACGACCGGCAGATGGTCCTGGACCTGCTGCGCGCCGAGAAGATCATGGTCGTGCACGGGACGGGCTTCAACTGGCCCGAGCCCGACCACTTCCGCATCGTGACCCTGCCCAACGCCAAGGACCTGGCCGACGCCGTGACCCGGATCGGGAACTTCCTGGACGGCTACGGTCAGCTCTGAACGGCCGCCCGACTCCGACTCCGGCTCCGGCCCCGACTCCGGCCCCGGACCGGGCGTCGGAGCGGGCACCGGACCGGGTGCGGCCGAACATCAACAGGATCCAGCTCAACTTTAGAACCAATCCAATGTAGGATGGTCTCCTGACCACGCAGGAGGCCTCCTCATGTACGAGCCGATCCGCACGAAGCCGGTCGTCCAGCGCATGGGCGGCACCACGGTCGACTACCCCCACAGCAGCCGCGGCGAAGCCCTGGCCATCCAGCTCGCCGGTCACCTCGCCGCCCTCCTCGCCGTCACCGACGAGCTGGGGCTGGACGAGGCCGCCGACGAGATCGCCGCCCAGGTGACCCGGCTGCGCGGGGCCCAGCCCACCCGGGCGCCCCAGGGCCCCGCGGGGGACGCCGCCGCACTGCACCGGCGCGCGCACGACCTCGCCGCCCGCGCGCTCCTCGTCGCCGCGTCCCGGGCCGACACCACCGTCGCGATCCTCGCCGCCGAACGCATGGACGCGCACGCCGCCGCCCTGGAGTCCAAGGACCTGGCCGGCGCCCTCTAGACGGCCCCGGTCCGGGGCCGCGGAGGCTCCGGACCGGGCGCCATGAGCCCGCGGACGGCCCTTGCGACGCCCGCCCGCGGCTCCTCGCGCGGCCAATGAATTGGACAGATCCCCGCGCTCCGAACACGATGTTGGCTGAAACATCGCGGCAGCAGGGGGGAGGCCGCTCATACGAACCATCTCCTCCACTCCGCTTCGTCCCCGATCGAGCACCTTGGAGAGATGCGCCCATGAGCTTCGGCGATCCGAACAACCCCTACGGTCAGCAGCCCCCGCAGGGCGGCCAGCCCGGCTTCGGCCAGCAGGCCCCCCAGGGCGTCCCCCCGCAGTACGGCTACCCGCAGCAGCCCGCCCCGGGCGCCGCCCCGCAGTACGGCTACCCGCAGCAGACCCCGCCGCCGGCGCAGTACGGCGCGTACCCGCCGCCGGGGATGCCCGGTGGGATGCCGCCGCTGGCGCACTGGGGTCTGCGCTTCGGCGCGTACCTGCTCGACGCCCTGATCATCGCGGGCCCGATGTACCTGCTCACCGGCATCGGCACGGCGCTGTCCGGCGACGAGACGGGCGCCACCGTCGGCGGCATACTGGGCCTCCTCGGCCTCCTGTACACCCTCGGCATGGCCATCTTCCAGCTCTACAAGGAAGGCACCACCGGCCAGAGCATCGGCAAGAAGATCGTCGGCATCAGCCTGCACCGCGAGGCCGACGGTGCCACGCTCGGCTTCGGCATGGCCTTCGTCCGCAAGCTGGCGCACTTCCTGGACAGCATCACCTGCTACCTCGGCTGGCTGTGGCCGCTGTGGGACGAGAAGAAGCAGACCTTCGCCGACAAGGTGTGCAGCACCGTCGTCGTCACGGTGAACAAGAACGGCTGATCGGGGCGCCCGCCCCACCGGCTACGGAAGCCCCGGTGTCGGGCTCGCCGGCGTGAACTCCGCGCCGGCGACCCCGCACCAGGGCACCGTCGCCACCGGCCACACCGGGCCGACCGCCTCGCCGTACTCGGTCGCGCCCGGAGCCACGCCCGGGATCCTCACCAACGCCTGGGCGGCCCGCCGTCCGGGATCCGCTTCGGCCCGGTCGCGGAACTCCACCGTCACGACGTACGCGCCGACGCCCTCGGCCCGCCCCGTCGCCTCCACCGCGGCCGTCACCCGCCGGCTTGTCGGATCGATGCTGCAACCGGTGACCCGTACGTCCCGGACAGCCGCACGCGGCGGCTCCTCCCGCGGTTCACCCCCGCTCGCCCACACGTACAGGCCCAGCGGGGCGAACACCAGCAGCCCGGCGATCGTCACCAGGCCGACCAGCCAGCCCTGCCACTTCAACGTGCTCACGCCCATGCCCCGATCCTTCCGGGCGGCCGCCCCGGCCACCAGCACCCGCGAACTCACACAGCATTTCGAAGCGGGCTTGCCAGCACACCTGATGCTCGCGCAACAGGGCACGACGCACGACGGCGGGCCTCCACGAGGTGGAGGCC
>NZ_JBHYMC010000054.1:0-49720 GCF_042742535.1 Streptomyces sp. NPDC058880 | reverse complement strand
GACGGGGTATCAACTTCTGGCGTTGATTTTTGGCACGCTGTTGAGTTCTCAAGGAACGGACGCTTCCTTTGTACTCACCCCAGCGACACTCGCTGTGGCTTTCCTCCGGGCTTTCGTTCTGCTGTCTTGCGTTTCCGACTCTATCAGACTCTTTCGGGCCTGACTCCCAGTCAGCGGGGTTTGCCTTCCGGGCTGTTGGGCCCTTCCGACTCCCAAACTCTAGTGGATATCCCCGGCGATTCATAATCGCGTCTCGGAAATGAATTCGGACATGCCGAAATCGTTCCCGGTGGGAGATCCTGCTGAGTTGAGTACCGCAACGAGGCGGCGGATTCGTTGTTTCCGAAACCTTCCGACTCCGGGGCAACTCGAAGAACCTTACGGACCCGCCGAGCCCGTGTCAACCCGCACGGTCAGCTGGGTGACTGGAGGTCCTCCACCCGGTCGAGCAGGCGCGCGAGCATGTCGCCCAGCACACCGCGCTCCGCCGTCGAGAGGTCCTGAAGGAGGTCCTCCTCGAAGATGGTGGCCGCCCGCATCGCGTCCAGCCACTTACTGCGGCCCTCGTCGGTCAGCTCAACGATCACGCGGACCCGGTTGGACTCGTCCCGCTCGCGGGTGACCAGGCCCTCCGCCGTCATGCGGTCGATCCGGTGGGTCATCGCCGCCGGCGTGAGACCCAACTGCTTCGCGAGCTCGCTCGGGCCCATCCGGTAGGGAGCGCCGGAGATGACCAGAGCCTTGAGGACCTCCCACTCCGCGTTGCTGATGCCCAGGGCGGCGGTCTGGCGCCCGTACGCGACGTTCATGCGGCGGTTCAGGCGGCTCAGCGCCGAGACGACCTTCTCGACCTGCGGGTCGAGGTCCTGGAACTCGCGCTGGTAGACGGCGATCTGCTCGTCGAGGCTCGGCTCGGGGACGGACGTCGTGCCGTCGGGGGTGTCACCCATGCATCGAAGTATGGCACGAACGCGTTGGCGTCTAACTCCTTCGGTGTGTACTATTAAGGATCGAACTTTAGGTATGAAGTCTTCAGTCTTCAGTTATCAAGGCAGGTGAGAAGTGACCAAGGTGATGGGCGCCGCGATGCGGCGGATCCAGGCCGGGAACGCGCTGACGGCGTTCGGCATCGGCTTCACGGTTCCGTTCCTCTACATCTACGTGGCGCAGGTGCGAGGTCTGGGCTCCATGGCGGCCACGAGCGCATTCGTGGCCTTCGCCCTGGGCGCCCTTGTCGCGCTGCCCTTCACCGGTCGGATCATCGACCGACGTGGTCCGGTGCCCGTGGTCATGGGTGCGGCCGTGGCCGCCTCGGCGGGTGCGCTCGCGCTCGGCCTCGCCACGGGAGTCGTGCCCATCCTGCTGTCCGCGCTGGCCCTCGGCGCCGGTCAGGCCGTGATGCAGCCGGCCCTGGCCACGATGATCGTGTGGTGTTCCACGCCGTCCACCCGTACCCGTGCCTTCGCCCTCCAGTTCTTCATGCAGAACCTGGGGCTCGGCATCGGCGGTCTCCTCGGCGGTCAGATCGTCGACGAGAGCCGGCCGGGGAGCTTCACCCTGCTGTTCGGTATCGAGGCCGTGATGTTCCTGGTGCTGGCGGGCGTCGTCGCCACCGTGCGGCTGCCGCAGGTGCCGGCCATCAAGGACGCCGTGCCGAAGGACCCGGCACAGGCCGGTGGCAGCGGTTGGAAGCGGCTGCTGCGCCACAAGACCATGGTGCAGCTGTGCGTGCTGGGCTTCGTGGTGTTCTTCGCCTGCTACGGGCAGTTCGAGTCGGGTCTCGCCGCCTTCGGTACGGAGGCAGCCGGGATCTCCCCCTCCACACTCGGTTTCGCCCTGGCCGCCAACACCGGTGCGATCGTCCTCGCGCAGTTCGTCGTGCTGAAGCTGGTCGAGAAGCGCCGCCGGTCGCGGGTGATCGCGCTCGTCGGGCTGATCTGGACGGGGGCATGGCTGATCGCCGGGTTCTCGGGGCTGGGACATGGCAGCGCGATGATGGCCGCCGCCGCGTTCATCACCACGTACGCGCTCTTCGGTATCGGTGAGGCCATGCTGTCGCCGACGCTGGCCCCGCTGGTCGCCGACTTGGCGCCCGAGGGCTCGGTGGGGCAGTACAACTCGGCGTTCGCGCTGGTCAAGCAGATGGCGCTGGCTTTGGGGCCGCTCGGGGTGCCGCTGGGTGCGGGTGTTCCGATGCTGTACATCGCGGTCTTCGTACTCGTGTCGCTCGGGATCGCCGGCCTGGCGCTGCGACTGGGCAAGGGCCTCACGCCGATGCAGGACAACCCCGTGCTGGCGAGCAGGATCGTCGCGCAGGGCGGTCCGGCCGCCGCGGTGAAGGAGTCCGCGCAGCCCGTGCACGCGGAGGCGCGGCGGTAGGTGCGCAGGCGAAAGGCCCGGGTCCGCGCGGACCCGGGCCTTCGGCGTGTCCGGGCGCTCGGGCTACTTGTCCGGCAGGGCGAACTCGCACCAGACGGCTTTGCCGCCGCCCGGGGTGCGGCGGGAGCCCCAGGAGGAGGCGATGGTCGCGACGATCGAGATGCCGCGGCCGGTCTCGTCGGCTGGTTCGGCGCGGCGGCGGCGCGGGAGGTGGTCGTCGCCGTCGGTGACCTCGATGATCAGCCGGCGGTCGGTACGGCGCAGCCGGAGGTGCATGGGCGGGGTGCCGTGCTGGAGGGAGTTCGCGACGAGTTCGCTCGCCGCGAGGACCCCGAGGTCGCACAGCTCGACGGGGAAGCGCCAGGAGGCGAGGACTCCTTGGGCGAAGGCCCGGGCGCGCGGGGCTGCCTCGATGCCGCCCAGGAGTTCCAGGGCGGCGTTGTGGAAGAGCTCGGCGTCCGCGCCGTTGCGCGCGGGCTGCTGGAGCACCATCACGGCGACGTCGTCGTCGTGGTCGGCGTCCACCCCGAGGGCGCGCATGAGGCGGTCGCAGATGACGGTGGGGGTGCCCTGGGCTCCGGCGAGAGCGCGTTCGAGCGCGGCGACGCCCTCGTCGATGTCCTCTCCGCGGCGTTCGACCAGGCCGTCGGTGTAGAGGACCGCGGTGGAGCCGGGGCCGAGCGGGATGGTGCCGGAGGTGTGCAGCCAGCCGCCGGTGCCGAGCGGCGGGCCGGTGGGGTCTGCGGCTCTGCGCACGGTGCCGTGCTCGTCGCGGACGAGGATCGGGAGGTGTCCGGCGGAGGCATACGCGAGCCGGCCCTCACTGGGGTCGTGGACGGCGTACACGCAGGTGGCGATCTGGCTC
Source organism: Streptomyces sp. NPDC058880 (assembly GCF_042742535.1). Taxonomy (NCBI): domain Bacteria; kingdom Bacillati; phylum Actinomycetota; class Actinomycetes; order Kitasatosporales; family Streptomycetaceae; genus Streptomyces; species Streptomyces sp. NPDC058880. The sequence continues at coordinate 46,476 of NZ_JBHYMC010000054.1, read as the reverse complement.
GCGTCGATCTCGGCGGCGAGTCCGTCGAGGAGCTGGAGCACCTCGTGCGGGGGCAGGTCGAGACGGGCGTAGGCGCGGACGGCGGTGCGCAGCTGGCCCATGACGGCGGCGGCGCGGACGCCGCGGCCCATGACGTCGCCGATGACGAGGGCGGTGCGTCCGGCGCCGAGGGTGATGACGTCGTACCAGTCGCCGCCGACGGCGGCCTCGGTGCCGCCGGGCTGGTAGGTGGCGGCGATGCGCAGGTCGTCGGGCTGTTCCAGCTCCTGCGGGAGCAGGGAGCGCTGGAGGGTGACGGCGGCTTCGCGCTGGCGGCGTTCGCTGGCGCGCAGGCGCTCGACGGCCTCGGCGTGGTCCGTGACGTCGGCGAGGTGGATCATGACGCCGCTGTCGTGGGCTTCCGATTCGGGCACGCTCCCGGTCTCCGTCCCGGTGCGGGGGAACTCGACGGGCGTGCAGGTGACGGTGTACGAGTTGCCGCCGCCCGGTGCGGAGCGGTTCTTGGCGGTGCGGGGCTTGCCGCTGCGCTGGACTTGGTCGAGGAGCGGGAGGAGGCCGAGCTCTCCGAGTTCGGGGAGGGCCTCGTGGGCGGGGGCGCCGGGGACGCGGGTGCCGAAGCCCGCGGTGTAGGCGTCGTTGACGTAGGCGACGCGGTGTTCGGGGCCGTGGACGAGGGCGACCAGGGCGGGGAGCCGGGCGAGGACCTCGCGGGCGGGGAGCTCGTCGAGGGAGGGCACGGCGGTGAGGGCGCCGGTCCGCCGGGCCGGGGTCGTGCCGGTGCCCGGTCCGGTGCTGCCCTTGGCCGTCCCGGTCGCCGTTCCTGTGCCGGAGACCGTGGGGTCCGCCGGGTGGCCGTCGGTGGCGGACGCGGACCGCTCCGCTCCGGGGTCGGGGCGGCCGCCGCGGGCTGCCGGGACCGCGCCTTCGCCCCGCTTGGCCTGGGCTGCGGCGTGTTCGGTCCGGGCGGCGGCGCGGCGCTGTGTTCCGGGGAACCGGGCGCTCCAGCGCGTGAAGTTCACTGCGTTCAAGCCTCGTGGTGTCGCGAGTGGTCGCTGTGTCGCTCGTGGGCGGTCGCTGACGGGACGCTGTCACTCTGTGCAGGTGTGAGCACACCTATGGTCACACGTCCAGTGTGGCCGACCGCACTGACAACGTCAGCCCTGGCCGTTCTTCGGGGGGTTGGGGGCGAGGGGCGGGGGAGGTGACTTGGGGCCGCCGCCTGCGGCCAGTTCGAATTCTGCCCTGGGGTGTTCGAGTGAGCCAAGGGAGACGATCTCACGCTTGAAGAGGCCGGAGAGGGTCCATTCGGCAAGTACGCGCATTTTCCGGTTGAAGCTCGGGACGCGGCTGAGGTGGTATGCGCGGTGCATGAACCAGGCCGGGTAGCGCTTCAGCTTGCGTCCGTAGATGTGGGCGACGCCCTTGTGGAGGCCGAGGGAGGCGACCGAGCCGGCGTATTTGTGGGCGTATTCGGTCAGGACCTCGCCGCGCAAGGCGGCGAGGAGGTTGTCGGCGAGGACCTTGGCCTGGCGGACGGCGTGCTGGGCGTTGGGGGCGCACTCGCGGCGGGGGCCCTCGGCGTCCGGCGGGGCGGTGATGTCGGGGACGGCGGCGGCGTCGCCCGCGGCCCAGGCGTGCTCGACTCCTTCGACGGTGAGGAAGGAGGTGCAGACGAGACGGCCGCGTTCGTTCTTGGGGAGGTCGGTCGCGGCCAGGACCGGGTGGGGTTTGACGCCGGCGGTCCAGACGATGGTGCGGGTGGGGAAGCGGGCGCCGTCGCTGAGGACGGCGACGCGGCCCTCGCAGGATTCGAGCCGGGTCTCCAGACGGACGTCGATGTTGCGGCTGCGCAGTTCGCGGACCGTGTAGACGCCCATCTCGAGGCCGACCTCGGGGAGGATGCGGTCGCTGGCCTCGACGAGGACCCACTTCATGTCCTCGGGCTTGATGTTGTGGTAGTACCGCGCCGCGTACCGGGCCATGTCCTCCAGCTCGCCGAGGGCTTCGACGCCCGCGAAGCCGCCGCCGACGAAGACGAAGGTGAGGGCGGCGTCGCGGATGGCGGGGTCTCGGGTGGAGGAGGCGATGTCCATTTGCTCGATGACGTGATTGCGCAGGCCGATGGCCTCTTCCACGGTCTTGAAGCCGATGCCGTAGTCGGCGAGGCCGGGCACGGGGAGGGTGCGGGAGACGGAGCCGGGGGCGAGGACGAGCTCGTCGTACTCGATCTCGATGGGGCCGACGCCCTCGTCGGCGGTGGCGAGGGTGTTGACGGTCGCGGTCCGTCTGGCGTGGTCGATGCTCGTGGCCTGTCCGATGACGATGCGGCACTTGCCGAGGACGCGGCGCAGGGGGACCACGACGTGACGCGGGGAGATCGCGCCCGCTGCCGCTTCCGGGAGGAAGGGCTGATAGGTCATGTACGGCTCGGGCGTGACCACCGTGACCTCGGCTTCTCCCGCTCTGAGCTTTCGCTGGAGCCGAAGCGCCGTGTACATGCCGACGTAGCCGCCGCCGACGATCAGGATGCGCGTGCGGGGCGGGGTACCGGGGGCCGCGCCCCGGGAGTTAGCAGCCTTCACCATCCCATGACGCAACGTGGCCGGGAGTTTGTCCACAGGCCCGGCACATTGTGTGACCGGTGGTGGTCCTGGGGCGGGGCGGAGGAGGACCTCTGGAGGTGGCGGAACTTCGCAGGTCAGGGCGGGCGGAGAGGGAGGTTCCGAGGGCATGGAAGGGAAAAGTGGGGGTGAATGCTCCGATCGGGCGGTGGTCCGTCCGGGGCTGCCTCTTCTGAATTGACTCTGGCTCAACTATGTTCGTATCTCGTCGAGGACCGGGCCTGAGACCGTGGCCCCCCTCGGCGTGAAGGCGGGGAGTGTCTCCGGGGGGAGACAAATGATTACCGGGGGATACATATGAACATTTCCGATTTCCATGGTTCTGCGACCGCTCTCTCGGTCGAGGGCGGCGGTCGCGCACTGACCAGCGCGACCACGCACGGTGTGGGCAGGTCCACGCCGCTGCGCGTCGACGCCCAGCGCAACTTGGAGCACGTGCTGCGCGCGGCCCGCGAAGTCTTCGGCGAGCTCGGCTACGGAGCTCCGATGGAGGACGTGGCACGCCGTGCGCGGGTCGGTGTCGGAACCGTGTACCGGCGGTTCCCGAGCAAGGACGTCCTGGTGCGGCGGATAGCCGAGGAGGAGACCGCCCGGCTGACCGAGCAGGCCAAGACGGCACTGGGCCAGGAGGAGGAGCCGTGGCAGGCGCTGTCGCGTTTCCTGCGCACCTCCGTGGCCTCGGGCGCCGGGCGGCTGCTGCCGCCTCAGGTGCTGCGCGTCGGCTCGACCGCCGAGGAGGCGGCCGGGGAGGCGGAGGAGGTGCGGGTTCCGCACCAGCGCCAGGCGGCAGAGGCGGCCGGGACTCCCGGCCTGCGGGTCGTGGGAGCGGCGCGGAGCGCCTCTGACGACGAGCCTTCGGACGACGCGGGTGCGGGTGCGCTGCTGGAGGTCGTCGGCCGGCTGGTGCACCGGGCGCGGGAGGCCGGTGAGCTGCGTGGTGACGTCACGGTGGCCGATGTGCTGCTGGTGATAGCGACGGCGGCGCCCGCGCTGCCCGACCCCGCGCAGCAGGCGGCGGCTTCGACCCGGCTGCTCGACATCCTGCTCGAAGGGCTGCGTTCCCGGACTGCGTGATCCCGGTGGGCCGGTGACGGGTCGGTGCCGGGCCGGTGACGGGTCGGTGCCGGGCCGGTGACGGGTCGGTGCCGGGCCGGTACGGGGTCGGTGCCGGACGGACATCCGGGTGCCGATGGTTCGTCGGCACGCGCGGCGGCGTGTTCGGTGATGTGTCGAAACCTTCCCGGACGGGTGGATGGCGCCCGGAGGGGTTCGACGCGTGTCCGCCATGTGACACGCTTAATCGGTGTACCGGTTGAGCGTGTCGTGCGGGGGCTTCCGCGATGAGCATTGACGGGCGTGAAGAGTCGTCCGGTGGCGCCGGCGGCGAGACCGAGCTGGGCAGCCTCCCCGCCCGGCAGGTGCCTGCGCAGCGCGAACCGGGCGGGCGGCGCGCACGTTCGTCGGGTCCCTCGGGTCCGGTCGGCTCCGGGGGTGAGCTGCCGCCGTCCGACGGGGACTTGATCGCCCGGATGCGAGCCGGTGACGACGGCGCGTACGCGGAGCTGTTCCGCCGCCACGCCGACGCCGTACGCCGCTACGCGCGGTCCTGCTGCCGGGACCAGCACACCGCGGACGACCTGACCGCCGAGGTGTTCGCACGAACCCTGCAGGCGGTACGGGGCGGGGCCGGGCCGGACCAGTCGGTGCGGGCCTATCTGCTCACCACCGTACGCAGGGTCGCGGCGACCTGGGCCAAGACGGCCAAGCGGGAGCACCTCGTCGAGGACTTCGCCGTCTTCGCGGAGCAGGCGGCCACGCGCACCGAGAGCGGCGCCGGGATGTCCGGGCTCTCGGGGGACGACACCCTCGAACTGGGCGCCGACGTGCGGGCCATGCGGGTGGCCGAGCAGTCGCTGGCCATGCAGGCCTTCCGGAGCCTGCCCGAGCGGTGGCAGGCCGTGCTGTGGCACACCACCGTCGAAGAGGCGTCGCCGAGTGCGATCGCCCCGCTGTTCGGGCTGAGCGCCAACGCGACGGCGGTGCTGGCCAGTCGCGCCCGCGAAGGCCTCAAGCAGGCCTACCTGCAGGCCCATGTGAGCTCGGCGCTGAGCGAAGGCGGCGACTGCGCGCGGTACGCGGACCGGCTGGGCGCCTACGCGCGGGGTGGGCTGCGGATGCGGGCGGAGCGGGGGCTGCGCAAGCACCTGGAGCAGTGCGTGAAGTGCCGGCTGGCCGCCGGGGAGCTCAAAGACGTCAACGCGGGGATTCCGGCGCTGCTTCCGGTTGCGGTCATCGGTTGGTTCGCCGCCGGGTACGCGGCCAAGGCGGCCGGGGTGATGGCCGGTGGGGCCGTCGCCGCGGGCGGGGCCGGGGCCGCGGCGGCCGCCGCGGGCAGTACGGCGGCCGGGGCCGGCGGGGCTGCGGGAGGTACGGCCGGTTCCGGGGCGGGGGCCGCAGGGGGCGCTGCCGGCGGGGCCGGAGCCGGTGGTTCCGGATCCGCGGCCGGGGGTGCGCTGGCGGCCGAGGGACTCGGGCTGCCGGCCAAGGCCGCCCTCGCCGCAGGTATCGCGGTCGCCACTGCAGCCGGGGTGGTGTTCGCGCTGGCCGGGGATGAGCCCGAGCCCCAGGCCCGGGTGAAGCCGGCGCCAAGCGTGGCGGCACCCGCCGTCCCCAGAGCACCCGCCTCCCCGTCGCCCTCGGCGGAGCCGAGCCCGCCGGAGCCGGAGCCGCAGCCCGCGCGGGCCTCCGTACCCCCGTCTCGCAAGCCGGCACCATCGGCCTCGGCCTCCCCGTCCCCGGCGGCGCCCTCGGTGTCTCCGTCGCCCTCCCCCAGCCGGGAGAAGCCCGCGCCCGCGCCGTCCCCGAGCACGCCCGCGCCGACGCCGACGACCCCGGCGCCGGTCCCGAAGCCGCCGCAGTCGTTCCGGCTGGCGGCCCTCCCCTACTCGGTGCGGGGCGACCACAGCGGCCCGGAGCTGCAGACCTGGCACAGCAGCTGGGTGTGGCAGCGGTGGGGGCTGCGGGTGGGCGACCGGCGGTTCGCGCAGGGCATCACCGTGAACTCGCGTTCCTCTGTGGAGATCGCCCTCAACCGGCAGTGCACCGGCCTCTCGGCCTGGGCCGGAGTGGACGGCCTGTCGCTGCTCACCGACGGGTCGCTGCGCTTCTCCGTCTACGCCGACGGGCAGCGGCTGTGGCAGTCCGGGGCCCTCGGGTACGAGGATCCGCCCGCGGCCGTCCAGGTCTCCCTCGAAGGGCGCACGTCGCTGCGGCTGGTGGTGGAGCGGGCCGGCCCGGGCCGGCTGCCGACGCTGGCGAGCTGGGCCGACGCGGTGATCACCTGCCGCTGAACGCCTGTCCGTGATCAGCGGCAGGTGATCAGCCGGCGGTGAGCGCGGTGACGAGCCCGGCCGGGGTGAGCACGGCGCCCGCCGCCTCCTCCCGCGCCCAGCGGTCGGGGCCGAGCAGCGCCCGGGTGCGCTCCGGCAGGCCGTCCACGACGGTTTCCTCGGGGACCGAGCGGGGCAGGCCCGCGCGCCAGGCGGTGGCCGCCGCGAGGGCCCGTACGGCCTCGGCGGGACGGTCGGCGTCGGCCAGGAACCGGGCAGCCGCCTCCGCGACGCCGGCCAGGACGCGCTCGGCGCAGCGCCCTGTGACGGCGGCGTGCAGAGCGGGTCCGATCAGAGCCAGTGCGGCCTCCGGCCCGTGTTCGCGTGCGGTGAGGAGGGCGTCGACGGTGTCCAGCCCGGCGGTGAGCTGGGCCGGCACGGTGATCCGTTCGGTCTGGACGCGGGCGAGCTCGCACTCCGTTCTGGCTCGGACGGCGTCCCCCCGCTGGAGGGCGAGGTGGGCCGCGAGGAACCGGGCGTAGGCACTGACATCCTGCGCGCCGCCGTGCCGGTCGGTCTCCTCCCCGGCCTCGGCCAGGAGCCGCTCGGCGTCGTCGAGGTCGCCCGCGCTGTAGGCGGCCTCGGCGATCCGGGCGATGGCGAAAGGCACCTCGCCGTGGTCCCCGACCTCGCGGGCGAGGCGCAGGCACTCCTCGAACTCGGTGCGGGCCTCGGCGTACCGGCCGCGCGAGAAGGCGATCTCCCCAGCGGCGCCGGCGACCTGGGCGCGGGTCCAGCGGTCCCCGACGCGCCGGGCGATGCCGTGGAGTTCGGCGAGGTCGGCGTCGACGGTGGACAGCCCTCCGGTGATGTCGATGGCGGTTCGGGCGCGCAGCATGAGGACGATGCCGAGTTCCCATTCGCTCGCATGCCGGCGGCAGTTCTCCACGGACCGGTCGAGGTCGGTCCCGATGTCGACGGCGTCGCCGACGAGGAAGGACGTGGCGGGCCAGAGGATCCCCGGGAAGACCGCGGTCTCGGGGGAGTCCCGGCGGAAGGCCGTCCTGATTCGGACGGCGAGCTCCCGGTATTCGGGCGTGCGGAACTTCCTGGCGGAGTCGCTGTCCGCGAGCAGGAACATGCCGAGGACCTGGAGGTGCATGCGGCGCCAGTACGCGGGCGTTCCCTCGGGCGCTCGGCCCGGGGTGAGGGTGAGGACCCGGGTCGTCCACTCGGCTCCCTCGACGCGGTAGTTGCGCAGCCACCAGAACCAGCCGAGGGCGCAGGCGAGCCGCTGTGCGGTTTCGGCGTCGGCCTCGTGGGCGGTCGTGGTGTGCAGGGCGGCACGGAGGTTGTCGAGTTCGGTCTCCACGAGCCGGATCCACGGGAGCTGGGCGGCGGTGCGGATCAGGGGTTCGGCCCGCTCGGCGAAGGCGAGGAAGTGGGCGGCGTGGCGGCGGGCGGTGGCTCGGGCCTCGGCCGGGTGGGCGGCGGCGCGTTCGGCGGCGTACTCGTGGATGGTTTCGAGCATGCGGTAGCGCATGCCGGTGCCGTCGGAGGCGGGGGCGGCGACCACGAGGGACTTGTCGACGAGGGAGCCGAGGGTGTCGGCGACGTCCGCGACGCCGTCCCCGGCCGGATCGGAGCACACGGCCTCGGCGGCAGCGAGGTCACAGCCGCCCGCGAAGACCGACAGCCGGCGCAGGACCGTGCGCTCGGCCTCGTCCAGCAAGTCCCAAGACCAGTCGACGACCGCACGCAGGGTCTGCTGACGCGGCAGGACCGTACGGGAACCACCAGTCAACAGCCGGAACCGATCGTCCAACCGATCCGCGATCTGCCGCGGGGTCAACAGCCGCAGCCGCGCCGCCGCCAACTCAATCGCCAACGGCAGCCCATCGAGACGACGGCAGATCTCCGCAGCGGCGACCGGATCCTCCTCCACCGCAAACCCGGCACGGGCCGCCGCCCCACGGTCGCCCAGCAGCCGCAGCGCAATCGGGTCGGGCAGCGGTTCCACCGGACGGACCATCTCCCCAGGCACACCGAGGGGTTCGCGACTGGTGGCCAAGACCTGAACACCAGGGCACTGCGTAAGGAGGCGTTCAGCAAGCGCCGCAGCAGCTTCGACAACGTGCTCACAGTTGTCCAACACCAGCAGCAGACGGCGGTGCGCACAGTGCTCGACGAGCCGGGTCGTGGGGTCGGCGGCGGCCGTCGGGGCCGGGGTCTCGCGGGCGACCAGGGAGTTCTCGCGCAGACCGAGGGCGCTCAGGACGGCGCCGGGGACGGCGTCGGGGTGGTCGAGGCGGGCGAGTTCGACGAGCCAGCCGGGCTCGGGGTGGGATGCGGCGGCGTGTTCGGCGAGGCGGGTCTTTCCCGAACCACCGGGGCCGGTGAGGGTGATGAGGCGCAGCCGGGCCAGGTCGTCGCGGAGGGCGGCCAGTTCGGGCTCGCGGCCGACGAAGGAGTTCAGACGGGGACGGAGATTGCCGCGCGGCGCCGGCACCGAGGCCGGCACCGAGGCCGGGCCCGGGGCCTCCGGGCGGGTGGACGGGGCCGGCGGGCCGGCCGGCTGCGGCGGCCGGCCGGGCGGGGGCTGGACGTTCTCGGTGTGCTGGGAGCTCTGGGAGCTCTGGGAGCTCTGGGAGCTCTGGGCTTTCAGCGGTGCCGGTGCGGTCCCCGGCGGTCGCGGAGTCCGTGACGGCAGGGACGTCTGCGGCGGCTGGGGCCGGAGCAGTTCCGCGTGCAGGGCGGTGAGTTCGGGTCCGGGGTCGGTACCGAGGCCGTCGGCGAGGGCGCGGCGCGTGCGTTCGTACGCGGCGAGGGCGTCGGCGTTGCGGCCGGCGGCTCGCAGGGCGCGCAGCTGCTGGGCGCGCAGCGGTTCGTCGTACGGGCTCTCGTGGACCAGCGCCTCGATCTCCGGCAGGAGCAGCTCCGGGGCGGTGGCGCCGCTGCGCAGGTCCGCCTCGATGCGGCGGCGCAGGGCGGCCGAGCGGCGGGCTTCGGGGGCGGCTGCGTGTGCGGTACGGGCGGGCTCGGCCAGGTCTGCGAGGGCCGGGCCGCGCCAGAGGGAGAGGGCCGTGCGCAGGGTGCGGGCGGCGGCCTCCGGGTCGGCGGCCAGCTCCCGGTCGCCCTCGGCGGCAAGGCGGGTGAAACGGTGGAGGTCGACGTCGTCGGGGGCGGCGGCGAGGCGGTATCCGCCGGTGGGGGCGGCGTGGACGGCGTCCCGGCCGCCGAGGGCCCGGCGCAGGCGGGCGACGAGCGCTTGGAGGGCGGCGGGGGCGTCCAGGGGCGGGGCCTCGCCCCAGACGTCGTCGACGAGTGCGGAGACGGCGGCCGTCCGGCCGGCGCGCAGGGCGAGCGCGGCGAGGAGTGCGCGCAGCCGGGCGCCGCCGATCGGAAGGGGGGCACCGGTCTCGTCGTGTGCCTCGGTGACGCCGAGGATGAGGTACCGCACCCGCCAATTCTGCCCGGCCGGGCGGTGGGTGGCGGCGCCATTCGGGGACGGGCCCGCGCCGGCGGTCGCGCCGCCGGGAGCGTGGTGACCGTCGGCGCGGCCCGGCCTCAGGTGATCGAGGTGTCGCCGCCGGCCTCCAGGAGGGTGCGCAGGGCCTCGGCGACCGTGGCGCAGGTGGCGGCGTCGAGGGGGGCGAGCAGTTCGGCGTACCGGCGCAGGTGGTCTTCGAGCAGCGACTCGGTGAGGCCGACGCTGTGCTCGGTCAGCCGGATCCGGACGGTACGGCGGTCCTGGCCGTCCCGCACCCGTTCCACCAGCCCCTTGGCCTCCATGCGGTCGATGCGGTTGGTGATCGCCCCGGAGGTCACCATGGCGGCCGGGATGAGGGCTCCGGCGGTGAGCGCGTACGGAGGGCCGCTGCGGCGGAGGGTGAAGAGGATGTCGAGCTCACCCGCCTCCAGGTCGTGTTCTGCCGCGAAGGCCTTGAGGTGCTTGTCGAGGATCCGGTTCATCCGCTGGATCCGGGCCAGGACCTCGACCGGCCACAGGCCCGGTACCAGCTCGGGACGCTCCCGCGCCCACTGGCCGATGATCGCGTCCACCGCGTCGCTCATGCCGCCTCCTCTTCCGTCGACGTGCGCCCGTCGACGTGTCTGTCGACCTCCAGAATATCTCAACGTTGAGACACTTGACGTTGAGAGGATGGCCCTGCTTTTATCTCAACGTTGAGATTCTGAACCTTGAGACGGATCGGAGCCGGCGCCACATGACCCCCAAACCCGTCAACGCCACCACGGCCACCACAGCAGCGACCGCCACTACGGCCACGACCGCCGCCACCGCCACGAAGCCCGCCCCCGGCACCGCCCCGGTCCCCGTGCTGTGGCTCGCCCTGCTCGCCACCCCCGTGGCCGCCACGGCCAACGCCCCCGTGCTGATCCTTCCGGACATGGCCGCCTCCCTCGGGGTGGACACCTCGACCGCGGCCCGGCTCGTCGCCGCCTTCGCCTGGGCCATGGCCGTCTCCGTCCCGCTGCTGGCCGGGCTGCTGCGCCGCCGGGGCCTCACCCCGGTCCTCCGGCTGTCCACCGCCCTCCTCCTCGGCGGCACACTCCTCGTCGCCGCATCCCCCTGGCTGGCGGCGGTCCTCCTCGGCCGAGCCGCCCAGGCCGTGGGCGGCGCCGGCCTGGTGGCGGCCGCGATGAGCCTGGCCGGCTCGGCCCGCCGCATGGGCGTCATCAGCGCCGGCTTCGGCATGCTGGGCGCGTCCGGCCCGCTGCTCGGCGCGCAGCTCTCCCACACCGTGTCGTGGCGGCTCTCGCTCTCGGTGTCCCTGGTCTCGCTCCTGGCGGTGCCCGCGGTGAGTCGGTACGCGCAGGCCCCGGCCGCCGCCCCGCAGGGTCGGTTCGACACGCGCGGCGCCGCACTGCTGGCCGTGCTGGCCACCGCCCTCGTCCTGCTCCCCCACGCGCCGGCCGCCGCCCTGGGCTCCGCGGCCATCGCCGCCGGGCTCCTCACGCTCCACATGCGGCGCCGGCCCGACGGATTCGTCCCGGCCGCCCTGGTCCGCAGCCGCCTCTTCCTCGGCTCGGCTCTGCTCGCGTGCGCGCTGTCGACCTCGTACTTCACCCTGCTGTTCGCCGTGCCCCGGCTGCTCACCGACCGCGCGGGCTGGGACGTCACCGCGGCCGGCACCGGTCAGCTCGTGACGCTGCTCACCGGATCCGCGCTCTCCTGGCTGCTGGCGGCGGGCTCGGCGCGCATGGGCCGGACGGCCGTACGCGCCGTACTGGTCTCGGTCGGCACGCTGGCCGTGGTGCTCGCGGTGTTCGGGAGCTCGGGCCCGCTGCTCCTGGCGGCCACCCTCGGCGGCGTGTTCGGTGCGGCCGGCGCCAGTGCCGTGCTGTCGGTGCAGGCCGCGTCGAGCGCCCCCGACGCCCAGCGCCCCACGGCCATCGGCCTGTTCACCCTCTGCTACCAGCTGGGCGGCGCCTTCGGCCCGGCGATCGCGACCGCCCTGGTCCTGGGCCGGTAGGGTCCGGTCAGCCGGTAGGGCCCGGTCAGGAGAGCGCCGGGCGGTGCACCGGAACCCCCTCGGGCACGGCCCTCCGTCGGGCCGCCGAGGTACCCGTCCAGCAGGTGCCGCGCCGGGCCAGCAGCCGGTGCAGCCACAGCTCCATCGAAACGAGTTCCGCGAGCCCGTCCAGCGGGACCGGCCGTCCGTCGGCCGCGTCGAGCAGGGCCTGGCGCACGACCCGGGCCTCGATCAGCCCGGCGTCCGCGAGCAGCGGGGCGGCGAAGAGGTCCAGCAGGTCACCCAGGGCGGCGCGCAGCCCCAGCCTGGTCGCCGTCTCGTTCGGCGCGTGCGCGGTGGCGCCCCAGCCCGGCGGGAGTTCGCGCACGCCGGCCGAGTACAGGACGCTGCGCAGGATCTCCGCCCGGGCGCCGGGCTGCACGCGCAGGGATTCGGGCAGGGCACGCGCAGCCCGTACGACCTGGTTGTCGAGGAAGGGGGCGTGCAGGCGCTGGCTGCGCACCTCCACGGCCTGCTCGAAGACCCGGTGGTCGGCGGCCTGGCGGGCCAGTGCGGAACGCGCCCGCGCCTCTCCCGGCCGCAGCGACAGCGGCGGCCGCCCGGCCGCGGCCGACAGCCGGATCGATACTTCCGCCAGCGCCTCCCCGGTGAGCCAGCCCGCCGCCGGACCCGGCCGGGACCAGGTCAGGGCCGCGAGGGAAGCGTCCACCGGGCCGGAGGCTCGTTCGGTGACCCCGCCTTCGCGGAGCCTGGCCGCGGCGGCCTCCATGCCCGCGCGGTACGTCGTACGGGCCAGTCTGCGGGCCGCCGAGTACACGGTGAGCGGCACCAGCAGGGACTCCCCGGCCGCTCCGGCGGCCGAGGCGGAGCGGGCCAGCGCCGCCACCGGGCGCAGCAGGTGGCGCCGACGGCGGTCCATCAGGAGGTCGGCCATGCGGGCCGGATGGGCGTCGAGGACCTGCCGGGCGCCGTGGCCGGTGAAGTGGTCGGCCGCTCCCGCGGCGAGTCTGCGCCGCTCGCGGGCGGCGAAGACCAGCGAGGGGCCGGGTTCGTCGGTGAGCGGGCCGTCCAGGTCGGTGTACGGCAGGGCCTCGGCCGCGGCGGCGACCACGACGTGGTGCAGGCGCGGGTCTGCCGCCACGGCCCTGGCGCGTTCCAGTTCGTCCTCGCGCCCCTGCGGGGTGGCCAGGTCGTTGAAGGTGACCGCGAGCAGCCGGGCCCCGGCAGGGCTGGTGAGACTGCCGGGGGCACCCGGCAGACCGGCCGCCAGGAGAGCGAGCGTCGCGGAGGCGCTGCCGCCGGACAGGTCGGCGCCCACCCCGGGGGCCGGGGCACCGCGGGCAGCACGCCGGTCGGCCGGTCCCATGCCGGGCACGGGGCCGGGATCGTACGGTGGCCGGGTGTCGGGAGCATGCCGCGGAGCCGTGAGCCGGGCGCGCACCGCATCCACCAACGCTTCCCGTACGCCCTCCACCGCCCGGTCGGCGTCGGCCTCGGGCGCGGCCACGGCGAGCGAGGCCACCTGCTCGTAGCCGGTGATCTCGCGGGAGCCCTCGCGCAGGATGAGGGCGTGCCCGGGCGGGATGCGGCGGACGCCCGCGTACGGGGTGCCGTCGCCCAGTGCCTCCGGGCTGTCCGGACAGGCCAGCAGGGCGGCGAGATGGCCGATGTCGAGCTGGGCCTCGATGAGGTCGGCGAGCGGGAGCGCGGCGGTGGCGTAGGCCGTCCCGCTCGCCCAGGGCGTGTAGAAGACGGGCCGGGCGCCCGCGAGGTCGCCGACGACGGTGATGCGGCGGCCGGCCTGGACCACGGCGGTGTAGCTGCCGGACCACTGGGTGAGGTGGCGCAGCGCACCGCCGCGGGCCGCGTAGAGGGCCCTGCGCAGCTCGGCGTCGGTCGCGCCGCAGCAGCCGAGCACGGCGAGCCGGGTGAAGGGGTCCGAGGGGTCCGCGGTGACCATGCGGATCTCGTCGGGGCGCCAGTCGCCGACGGCCCAGAGCGGGTCGGGGTCGCCCCAGAGCAGCTGGGCACCGACGGGGTGGACGGTGCGCTCCGCGTCCGCGCCGGGGTCGGCCGCGTGGGCGGCGTCGGCGATGCCGCCGTCCAGGGGCGCGCCGCCGTGTCCGCCCGGTCCGTGGCCGGGAACCTGGCCGGAGACGCGGCCGGCCGTGCCGAAGCTCGCGGCGATACTGCTCCACCCCACCAACCAGCGCACCGCCGCCTCCCCAGCCTGTGGGCACATGACCGGGGCATGGGCAGCACGGACAGCGCTGAGCGCGCAGCCTGCGGGACCCCGGTGGCTCGGGTCCATGCTGCCACGGGACAGGCGTGCGAGAGGGGTTATAGGGGGCGCACAAGCAAACGAATACGCCCCGGCCACACGGTATTTGACGTTCCGTTCCCACCGCCCTATAGGTCACTTTCGGCCATTCTTGGGCCGCCCGGAGAGTCGTTGCGCGCGGTCGGCGCCCGGCACCCGGGCGCGGCCCGGGAGACGTGATCCGCCTCCCGGACCGTTCCGCCACCCGCGGGGATTGAGGTAGCGGCGTCCCCCGGCCCACCCCGGTTCACCCGGCGGACCGACCCACGCACCGCACATCGAATCGCCGGGCCCGCGGACCGGCCAGAGCGCACGGGCGGGCGCACGGCCACACAGGCGGAGCACGCGGGGAAACGTGCGCCCCTGCCGCCTGCCCCGGGCCGGACCGCGCAAACGGACAACAATCCCGCCATACGGAAGTAAGGGCCTTAACGCTTGGGAGGCGGGGAACTACGCTGGGTTTACGAAATGCCGGGCGCCTATGCCCCGGCGGCGTATGCGTTGTGTGCGTTCCGCGTGTGACGAGGGGTGGCGCATGTCCAGGGAGCTCCGCGAGCCCAATGAGAAGCTCGGCGCCGTCCTCGCCCTCGCGGGCATCAGCAACGCCGGGCTGGCCCGGCGCGTCAACGACCTCGGCGCGCAGCGCGGCCTGACGCTTCGGTACGACAAGACCTCGGTGGCCCGGTGGGTGTCGAAGGGCATGGTGCCGCAGGGCGCGGCCCCGCACCTGATCGCCGCCGCCATCGGCGCGAAACTGGGGCGGCCGGTGCCGCTGCACGAGATCGGCCTGGCGGACGCGGACCCCGCGCCCGAAGTGGGGCTGGCCTTCCCCCGCGACGTCGGAGCGGCCGTGCGCTCGGCCACCGACCTCTACCGGCTCGACCTCGCAGGGCGGCGCGGCGGGGGCGGGATCTGGCAGTCGCTCGCGGGCTCGTTCTCCGTGGCGGCCTATGCGACGCCCGCGTCGCGGTGGCTGATATCTCCCGCCGACAGCTCGGTGGCGAGGGAGCCGGCGGCCTCGACCGGTCCGGCCGGCTCGACAGGTCCGGCGACCCCGGCACCTCCGGCGCCCCAGGCCGGATCGGCGGGTCCGGCCGGATCGGCGGGTCCGGTACGCCACCCGTCCGCGGCTGCGACCTCCTCGACTCACGACGCTCCGGCCCAGGACGCACCGGCGCCAGCTCCCCGACCCTCCCCGGAAGGCCGTACGACCGGTCCGGCGACGGGCCGGATGGCAGCTCCGGCAGGCCGGACGGCAGGCCCGCCGTCCACCGTTGTGCCCGCGCAGTCCGGCCCCGAAACGCCGCGCGACCACGTGCAGCGCGTGGGTCACAGCGATGTGGCCAAGCTGCGCGAGGCCGCCGAGGACGCCCGCCGCTGGGACTCCAAGTACGGCGGCGGCGACTGGCGTTCGTCGATGGTCCCCGAGTGCCTACGGGTGGACGCGACCCCGCTGCTGCTGGGCTCGTACACCGACGAGGTGGGTCGCGCCCTCTTCGGCGCGACCGCCGAACTGACCCGGCTGGCCGGGTGGATGGCCTTCGACACCGGCCAGCAGGAAGCGGCCCAGCGGTACTACATCCAGGCGCTGCGCCTGGCCCGCGCGGCCGCGGACGTACCGCTCGGCGGATACGTACTGGCCTCGATGTCCCTCCAGGCGACCTACCGCGACTTCCCGGACGAGGGCGTGGACCTCGCGCAGGCCGCCGTCGAGCGCAACCGCGGCCTGGCCACGGCGCGCACGATGAGCTTCTTCCGGCTGGTCGAGGCCCGGGCGCACGCGAAAGCGGGCGATTCGACGGCCGCCGGAGCGGCGCTGCGGGCCGCGGAGGGCTGGCTGGAGCGGTCCCGTGAGGGCGACCCCGATCCGATCTGGCTCGGCTTCTACTCATACGACCGTTTCGCCGCGGATGCGGCGGAATGCTATCGGGACCTCAAACTCCCCCGGCAGGTCCGGCGCTTCACCGAGCAGGCGCTGTCCCGGCCCACGGAGGAGTACGTGCGATCCCACGGACTGCGGCTGGTCGTCAGCGCGGTCGCGGAGCTGGAATCGGGCAATCTGGACGCGGCGTGCGCGGCGGGCACCCAGGCGGTGGAGGTGGCGGGCCGGATCTCCTCGGCACGCACGACCGAATACGTGCGGGACCTGCTGCACCGCCTGGAACCCTACGGTGACGAGCCGCGCGTCGCGGAGCTGCGCGAGCGGGCCCGGCCCCTCCTGGTGGCTCCGGCGTAGACCCGCGTGGCCCCGCTGTCGGTGCGGGGGTGCAGTATGCAGGGGTGGGAGGTGTCGGCATGGGTGGTGGCGTGGACTGCGATGTGCTGGTGATCGGCGGCGGAATCGTCGGCCTGTCGACGGCGCATGCCTTGTCGCGCCTGGCTCCGGGGACGAGGGTGGTCGTCCTGGAGAAGGAGCCGGGCCCGGCCCGGCACCAGACGGGACGCAACAGCGGTGTGATCCACAGTGGGATCTACTACCGTCCGGGCTCGCTGAAGGCGCGCTTCGCGGTGAGCGGCGCCGCCGAGATGGTGAAGTTCTGCGCGGAGCACGGGATCCCGCACGAGGTGACGGGCAAGCTGATCGTCGCCACCGAGCGCGAGGAACTGCCCCGGCTGCACGCCCTGGTCCAGCGCGGCCGGGAGAACGGCATTCCGGTGCGCGAGCTGGGCCCGGCCCAGATCACCGAGTACGAGCCGCAGGTGCAGGGACTGGCCGCGATCCACGTCGGCAGCACCGGCATCGTGGACTACGGCCGGGTGAGCGCCCAGCTGGCGGAGTCCTCCGGCGCGGAGATCGTCTACGGCGCCGAAGTGGACCTCGTTTCGCGCCGCGCGTCGGCGGTCGCCGTGCGCACCAGGTCCGGGTTGGTCTTCCGGGCCCGGATGCTGGTGAACTGCGCGGGCCTGCACTGCGACCGGATCGCCCGCCTGACCGGCGACGACCCGGGCATGCGGATCATCCCCTTCCGGGGCGAGTACTACGACCTGGCCCGCCCCGGCCTGGTCCGGGGCCTGGTCTACCCGGTGCCCGACCCGGCGTTCCCCTTCCTCGGGGTGCACCTCACCCGCGGCATCGGCGGAGGCGTCCACGTCGGCCCCAACGCGGTCCCCGCGCTGGCCCGGGAGGGCTACGACTGGTCGACGGTGCGCCCGCGGGACGTCGCCGACGAGCTGGCCTGGCCGGGCGCCTGGCGGATGGCCTCCCGGCACTGGCGGTACGGGACGGGCGAGATCCACCGCTCACTGTCGAAGCAGGCCTTCACCCGGGCGGTACGGCGCCTCCTGCCGGCCGTCACCGCGGCGGATCTGCACCCGGCCGCGGCCGGCGTCCGTGCACAGGCCGTCCTGCGGGACGGCACCCTGGTGGACGACTTCCTGATCCGCGACGCCCCGCGCACGATCCACGTTCTCAACGCCCCCTCACCCGCCGCAACGGCCTCCCTCCCGATCGGCCGCGAAATCGCCACCCGAGCCCTCCGCACCCTCTCAGCGGCCTGATCGGAGCGCACCCCGCCGCCGGGGAGCACCCCGCCGCCGGAGCCGACCCACCCGCCGCTCGCGCGGCGCCGGCACGACCCCCCGTCGTAGAATCAGCGCATTGTGTCTGAGTCCCTGAACCCCACGCCGCCCGCCGTCCCGGACGCCCCCGTCGCCGACTACTCCGCCGACGCCGCGCCGGAGGCGAACTCGTACGTGCCCCCGAAGTGGCGCACCGAGCCCCGCTTCCCCGACGGCCCCGCGCCGGACCCGGCCGGCTCGCACCACGAGCGGCGCATCCGGAGCTTCCAGCCCCGCCGCAGCCGGGTCACCACCGGACAGGGCGAGGCGCTCAAGCGGCTCTGGGGCACCTGGGGCCTGGACATCGACGGCCACTCGGTCATCGACCTCACGACGCTCTTCGGCGACCTTCCGGTCGTCCTGGAGATCGGCTTCGGCATGGGTGAGGCCACGGCGCAGATGGCCGCGGCCGACCCCGCCACCGGCATCCTCGCCGCCGACGTGCACACCCCCGGCCAGGGCAACCTCCTCGCCCTCGCCGAGCGGGGCGGCCTCGACAACGTCCGCGTCGCCAACGGGGACGCGATCATCCTGCTCCGCGAGATGCTGGCGCCCGACGCGCTCGCCGGGATCCGCGTGTACTTCCCGGACCCGTGGCCCAAGGCCCGCCACCACAAGCGGCGGCTGATCCAGCCCGAGTTCCTCACGCTGGCCGCCACCCGCCTGGCACCCGGGGGCGTCCTGCACTGCGCGACCGACTGGGAGCCCTACGCCGAGCAGATGCTCGAAGTCCTCACGGCCCACCCCGACTTCGAGAACACCCAGCCCGACGGCGGCTACGCGCCGCGGCCCGACTTCCGACCGCTCACCCGCTTCGAGGGGCAGGGCCTCGACAAGGGGCACGTCGTACACGACTTGCTCTTCCGTCGCACGGAGAACTGACAACGTCACCGCACGTGTCCGAGCAGATCGCTAGGGTCATGATGTGTTCCGAGCGCTCCGCCCCGTTCTCGCGCGTCGTCCGTCCGGCACGTTCCGCACGTGCGTGCTCCTCGTCCTGCTCGCCGCCACCGGCGTCGCCATCCTCGAACTCGTGCGGGAGCAGACCGGCACGCCGGGCTTCTTCGTCGGCCTCGGTCTGGCCCTGCTGCCGGTGCCGGCGCTCATGGCGGCCTTCCGGTGGCTGGGCCGGGCCGCGCCGGCGCCCTGGTCCCAGCTGCTGTTCTGCTTCGGCTGGGGCGCCTGCACCGCCGCCCTGATCGCCATACTGGCGAACAACTTCGCCACCCGGTGGATAGCCGCCGCGACCGCCGACCCCTCGGGAGCGGACCGGCTCGGCTCGGTCGCCATCGCCCCGGTGGTGGAGGAGAGCGCCAAGGCGGCTGCCGTGGTGCTGGTGTTCGTGTTCTGCAGACGCCATTTCACCGGCCCTGCCGATGGTTTCGTGGTGGCCGGCTTCGCCGCCATCGGCTTCGCCTTCACCGAGAACATCCTCTACCTCGGCAACGCCTACGTGCAGGACCTCGCCGACGGGACGGGCGTCCTGGACTCGGTGACCGCGGCGACCTTCTTCGTACGGATCCTGCTGTCGCCGTTCGCACACCCGCTGTTCACGGTGCTCACCGGGCTGGGTTTCGGCGTGGCCGCGGTCAGCGCGCAGCGTTGGCGCAGGATCTGCCTGCCGCTGATCGGGCTGGCGCTCGCCATGGGGACGCACTCCCTGTGGAACGGCTCCTCGCAGTTCGGCGACCACGGCTTCTACGTCGTCTACGGCTGTGTGATGGTCCCGCTGTTCGGGCTGCTGGTGTGGCTGGCCGTGCGGATGCGGCGCAGCCGGCTGCGGGCCGTGGCCGGGGAGCTCGCGCTGTACGCGGCCGCGGGCTGGCTGGCTCCCGCCGAAGTGCCCGCCCTGGCCTCGGTGCCGGCCCGGTCGCTCGCCCGCGAGCTGGCACGGCGCGGCGGGGGCCGGGCTGCCGGACGTGCGGTGGCCCGGTACGAGGCGGACGCTCTCGCCCTGGCGCTGCTGCGGCACCGGGCGCGCCGCGGGGGGCCGCTGCGCGAGGCGGACTTCGCGGGCCGGGAAGGAGAGCTGCTTCGGCGGCTGTGGCGGAGCCGCGCGACCGCGGGACCCGCGCTGGCACGGGCGGCGGCGATGGAGGAGCTGCTTCCGCCGCGCTCCGGTCCGTGCGGGCCGCAGCAGTTGCCCGGGCCGCGGCGCGCGGAGCCGTCCGTCAGACGTTCAGGCCCTTGGACTCCAGCCAGGCCAGCGGGTCCGTCGTCGATCCGCCCTTGCGTACTTCCAGGTGGAGATGGGGTCCGGTGACGTTTCCGGTGGCCCCGACCCGGCCGATGGTGTCTCCGGCGCCGACCGGGCCCGAGGTCACCGACATCGAGGAGAGATGGCAGTACCAGACCTCCGTACCGTCTTCGAGCTCCAGCACGATCCGGTATCCGTACGCCCCGGACCAGCCGGCCGAGGTGATCTTCCCGGCACCGACCGCCTTGACGGGCGTACCGGTGGGAGCCGCGAAGTCGAGGCCGGTGTGGTGGCCGGAGGACCACATGGAGCCGGAGACTCCGTAGTGCGAGGTGAGGGTGTAGGCGGAGGTGGGCAGGGACCAGCTCCCGGCCGAGGCCTCGCGGCGCTCCTGCGCGGCCTTCGCCTCGGCGGCCTTCCTCGCGGACTCGGCCTCCTCCGCGGCCTTCGCCTCCGCCTCGGCCCTGGCCTCCTCGGCCGCCTGACGGGCCACCTCCAGCTTGTCCTTGGCCTCCTGGGCCGCCGCTTCCCGGGCGACGCGCTCGGCTTCCGCGCGCGCCTCGGCCTCGGCGGCCTCGTACTGCGACTCGGCCTGCTGGAGGATGCGGTTGCGCAGTACCTCGCCGGCGTCCGCGCCGCGGTCGGCCTGCTGGGTGGTGACCCCCGCCGTCCCACCGCGTGCGGTGTCCTCGCCGGAATCTCCGCCGCTCTGGCGCTCGTCGTCGCCGGTCAGCAGGTCGGGGAGGGAGGGCACGGATATGGCGACCTGAGGCCGGTCCTGAGCGGTGGCGATGCCGCTGGCACCGACGGCCGCGATGACACCGACACCGAGCACGGTGGAGCTGCGGGCGAGTCCCCCGCGCTGCTTGGCGACACGGTGCTTGCCCTTCACCGGGCGGACCGAGTCCTCGGTGGGGTTCCACTCGCCCCAGGCACCCGCGGTGGGCGGATCCTGGATCTCGATGCCTTCAGGAGCGGGCGAGTTGGAGGCCACCGGGGCACACTCCTCATGGACACGCACGCGCACGGTGCCGTCTCTTGCGACGGCCGGGACGACCGCGCTGCGTTATCGAAAGGTAATAGAAGTGGGGGAGTGATTCCAAGCCGTTGCGCTTGATCGTTCCTGGCAATCGACCACGCCCTGGCTTGCTTTGGCCATCTCTTTTCGCTCAAAAAGCGGCCAAGTCGGGCAAAAATCAGCCGAGTACGCCATCTCGTCGGCCACCAAAGCGCCATGATGGGCCGTCAATCAGCTTGCACAGAGCGGCGATTCCATTACCCGCTGTCACATTGGATCTTTGCTCCGCCCGCCCGCCACGCCCCCGGCAGCGGCATGGCGGCGGCCCTACGGCGGCCGTCAGGACGGTGGGACACGCGGAGGGGCCGAGCCTTCGGCGGCCGGGAACGCGCCGAAGGCCCGACCCCCAAGAGGGCCGGGCCTTCGGCTATGAGTAGCGGGGACAGGATTTGAACCTGCGACCTCTGGGTTATGAGCCCAGCGAGCTACCGAGCTGCTCCACCCCGCGTCGATGAACACAACTCTACGCCATCCCTGAGCGCCTCTTCGCCAATTCTTCGCCGGACCGCCTCGAAGCCGACATCGCCGCAGCTCAAAGACCTAAAACCGACCTGAAGCCGGCACCCGAGAACCAAGATCATCTCTGTTGCACGGCGGTGACACTGCGGGGATGATTCCGCGATCGGATCCGGGTGAAGATTCATCTGTCGCCGCGGCCAGGGGGACCACGAACCGGCCGGACGACACAGACCACACCAACCGCCTCGGCGCTCCGCCGATGCTCTCGCGATTCCTGGGGGGAGTCCACCATGTCCGTTCGCACCACAGCAGCCATCGCAGTCGTCGCCGGCGTCGTCACCACTCTGCTGCCGCTCTCGGCCACTGCCGCGTCCGCCGCACCCGCCACCGACGGCCATGCCGTGCTGCGCACGGAGATGGGCGCTCCCGTCCCCAGCGGCCCGCTGACCCGCGGCGGCGCCGCCGAGACCTTCGACCTCACGGTGAAGAACCCGACCGGCAAGGCCGTCGAGTACAAGCCGTGGCTGCTGCTGGACCCGAAGGGGCCGAGCAGGCTCGCCGAGAACGACATCGTCTTCAAGGTCGAGGCGGTGGACGCCCCGGCGACCACGTCCCACGTCGGCCAGCAGGACGGCGAGTGGCAGGGTGAGTTCTCCCCGTCCGCCGGCCGACCCGGCGCGGGCTTCGACATCCCCGCGAACGGCGCGATGACCTGGAAGGTCACCATCGGCCTCGGCGCGGACTACCCCACCAACAACGGCGACTTCGGACTCACCGCCACCAGTTCCAACAACTCGGTCGCTCCCGGCGGCGCCGACTCCCACCTCTTCACGGTCGACCCCCGGATCAAAACGGGCGAGCTGAAGACGTGGTTCAAGCAGGTCAGTTCGGGCAAGGACGGCCAGGAGCAGCGCGCCTACCTGGACCTGAACTACCAGGCCACCGGTGACGGCACCTTCGGCACCGCCCTCGCCACCAGCCTGACCCTGTCGCACCCGGGCCAGCAGGACGCCGACTTCCGGCTCCAGGCCCTGATCGGCGGCCGCTGGCAGGACCTGAGCCCCAAGGACAGCCGCTACGAGCTCCCGCTCATCGCCAAGGGCTTCGGCGCCGCCTCCGGCGTCCACACCCAGCCGCTGCGCCTCAGCCTGGGCAAGCACACCAAGCTGACCGGGCGCACCACGATCACGATGGAGGCCGAGGTCCGCCAGGCCGAGGGCAACACCTGGCCGCTCGTGACCGTCCCGGTGCAGTTCCCGCTGACCCCGATCACGGAGCCGGCGCCGACCGAGCCGACCGCCAACCCGACCACCAACCCGACCACCACCCCGTCCCCGACCCCCAACCCGTCCTCCACCACCGACGTCCGGCAGGCCGTCGCCACCACCACAGGCAACTCCAACCTGGCCGCCACGGGCTCCTCCACGGGCTCCCTGGCCGCCACCGGCGCCGGCTCGTCCACCGGCCTGTACGCCGGCCTCGCCGCGGCCCTGGTCGCGCTCGGCGCGGCCACCGTCTGGCTCGGCCGTCGCCGCCGCACCAACGTCTGATCGCACTTCCCCACACCCCGAAGCGCCCCGCCCGATCCCTCGGGCGGGGCGCTTCACGTTGGGCGCGCGTGCCGTCAGGCGGTGGCCCGTTCGCGTCTGCGGGTCAGGACACGGGTGGTGGAGCCGTCGTCCTCGCGTACGTCGCGGACGTGCTCGAAGCCGATGCGGGTCAGCAGGGCCAGGGAGGCGGTGTTGGGCGCGGCCACCGTGGCATGCACCTCGGTCAGCCCGAGCCGGGCGAACGCGTACGCGACGACCGCCTCCGCGATCTCGGTGCCGAGACCGGATCCCCATGCCTCGGGGGCCAGGGCGTAGATGATCTCGTGGCCGTCGACCTCGTCGGTCCGCTTGATCTCGGCGTGCCCGACCAACCGCCCGTCCCTGCGCACGGCCCAGACGTCGAAGAGGCCCTCGGCATAGACCTTCGTGAAGACCCGCCCGAACAGGGCACGGTCCTCGGATTCGGCGGCGGGGCCGTCCCCCATCCACCGGGAGACCCGGGTGTCCTGGAAGAGGGCCACGAAGGCCTCCTCGTCCTCGGGGGTGTACGGGTCGAGCAGCAGGCGTTCGGTACGCAGAACCGGAGTCACGGTGGCGACGCTACCGCCGCCACCCAGGACGTTCACCCCGTTAACCGGCCTGCGCGTCATGCCACACGGAGAACGTCACCACCTTGGGCCACCAGGTGTTGGTCTCCCGCTCCACCCGACGGTCATCCGGCTCCAGCACCAGGGGCTCGTCCGCCACCTCAGCGATCCGTTGCACCAGCACCACCGCAGCATCCCCGCACCGCCCGCGGCCCCGGGAACCGCCGTACGAAACGTCGTACGAGGCGTCCGAGCTCACAGCGGGCTCCCTTCGCCTATGGCCTGACCTGCGCGTCCGTCCGTTCTAGCCGCACGGTACGGCTTCCAGGTGATAGGTCGTGTCCACCCAGAAATCGCCAGACTGAGCCTTGATGGACAACACGTACTCCCCCGGTGCGAGGGGGTCGATCGCGCTCCAAAGACCCCAGGCAACCCAGGGCAGGCCAGAGGCGAAGAATCGCTTCGAGGCCGCCTCGTGGAGGGGCAGCGGGATGCCGTTCAGGTCTGCCTCGGCGCGCGATGCCGGCATGCGCCAGGGATCGGCAGAGAAGCCGAGGGCCAGGCGCCGCGTGTTGAAGACGGGAAGGAACAGCGGCCGGTCGACCGGGACCGTGCAGCGACGCACCACCCTCCCGCCGTAGGTGCCTGCGAGGAACCAGACGTCGGCCGGTTGGCGCCAATGCGCGTGCTCACCCGTGGTGTCCTCCACAGGGCTGCGTCCGGACGGGGCCGACATCGCCCACTTCCACCACCGCGCCGCAAGCATCTCCGAATCGTGTTCAGACACAGCCACTCCCGCACCCACGCACCTGCTGACCAGGCAATTCAGCGCAGCCTATCGTGCGGGTGTGCGAGTCCGTGCCGCTACGGCCATGACGCTGCGCGGCCCGCTGACCGTGCTCCTCAAGGCTGAAGGGCGGGGCGGCCGGATTCGAACCGGCGTCCTCCTCCATGCTGTGTAGGCGCACTACCTCTGTGCTACGACCCCGCTTGCGGCGATCATAGGCAGCCCGCCCCACCGCGGGGCCAACGATTTTCCCAGGGCCACGCGCCTCACTCCCCATCCGCTCGTCGCCGGCGCGCACATGCTCGATGCACCGCTCGGCGGTCGCGGCATCGGGGCAGCAGTACGGGCGGCCGCTGAACGCCACGACGCCGTTGCTGCCGCGCCGGGCGGGGTCGACGTCGTCGCCCTCGACTCCGAGACGGTGAAGGTGCGTGTGAGGCACCGCAAGCGGCAGATGCGGGAGCGCCTCGCGTGGGGTGAGGCGTACGTCGACACCGGCTGCGTGTGCACGCAGGAAAACGGCAGGTGGCTCCACCAGGCAGGGTCACCGCGCAGTTGCGGCGGCCGGCTGCCGAGGACGCCGTAGGGCTGGTCCCGCGGCGGGCCGTTCGTGCCGCCGGGCTCACCTCGGGCTCACATCAGGCCGGCGGACGCCCCGGGTACGGCGAAGCGCCCCACCCGAAGCGATCGGGTGGGGCGCCAAGGCGCAGGTCAGAGGAAGGTTCCTCCGCCTCGCGAGCAGTAGGCCATGTCGGACTCGAACCGACAACCAACGGATTAAAAGTCCGCTGCTCTGCCAATTGAGCTAATGGCCCTCCGGGTGCTCACCCCAGAGCATAGCCGGACAGCGCCGGTCAGCCGATCGGGTATCGACCGACCGGCCTGTCGGCGTCAGTTCACGGCGCGCCGACGCAAGGCGCCCGGGCGGCCGCGATGGCTCCTGGCCGCGCCCCACCACGCGACGGGGCCCCCGCCGACCGGAGTCGTGGGGGCCCTGTCAGGAGGTCAGCTCAGCGGCCGAGGTCAGCCGTTGCGCTTCCAGCGCGGCTTGTCGTCGCGGCGGCCGAAGCCGCCGGAGGGGCGGTCGTCGCGGCGGAAACCGCCACGGTCGCCACCGCGGTCACCGCGGTCATCACGGTTGAAGCCACCAGAGGGACGGTCGTCACGACGGAAACCACCCGACGGACGGTCATCACGACGGAAACCACCACGGTCACCACCGCGGTCACCACGGTCATCACGGCGTTCGTCACGACGGAAACCACCCGACGGACGGTCATCACGACGGAAACCACCACGGTCACCACCGCGGTCACCACGGTCATCACGGTTGAAGCCACCAGAGGGACGGTCGTCACGACGGAAACCACCCGACGGACGGTCATCACGACGGAAACCACCACGGTCACCACGGTCGTCACGGCGGTCGTCACGGCGGTAGCCGCCACGGTCGCCACCGCGGTTGTCACGGCGCTCGAAGTTGCCGCGGTCGTCACGCTGGGCGCGGTTCTCCTCGCGGCGCTCCTGCGCGGCGATCTCGGCCGCGGCGGCCGCGGCGGCAGCCGCGACCTCGGCCTCGGCGGCCTCGGCCACCTCGGCAACGGCGGCCTCCGGGTCCTCGCCCCGCTCACGCGCGGAACGGGCGACCAGACGGTCGGCCTCCTCGCGGAGCTCGGCGGCCCGGCGGGTCAGGCGCTCAAGCTGCTTGGTGAGCTCGGCGACCTCGCGCTCGGCCTGCTTGGCGGCGTTGTTCGCGGAGTCCGCCTGGACCTCGGTCAGCGATCGCGCACCGGTGATCTCGGCGACCTCCGGCTCGAAGGCGCCGGCGCCCTGGACGATGTGGCGCGAGGCGTCGACGCCCGCGTCCTCCATCAGGCGGAAGATCTGGCGGCGCTGGTGCGGCAGCGCGAGGGAGACGACGACGCCGGACTTGCCGGCACGGGCGGTACGGCCGGAACGGTGCAGGTAGTCCTTGTGGTCACCGGCCGGGTCCACGTTCAGGACCAGGTCGATGCCGTCGACGTGGATGCCTCGGGCGGCGACGTCGGTGGCGACGAGCGCGTTGACGTAGCCGTCCTTGAAGTCCGCGAGAACACGGGTACGGGCGCCCTGCGTCATGCCGCCGTGCAGTGCGTCGGCCTTGACGCCGGCCTCGACGAGCTGCTCGGCGATGCGGTCGGCGCCCAGCTGGGTGCGGACGAAGATGATGGTGCGGCCCTTGCGGGCGGCGATCGCGGCCGTGACCGGCGCCTTGTCCTTCGGCTTCACGACGAGCACGTGGTGCGTCATGGTCGTGACGTTGCCCTGGGCGCTGTCGACCTCGTGCGTGACCGGGCTGGACAGGTAGCGCTTGACCAGGGTGCCGATCTCGTTCTCCATGGTGGCGGAGAAGAGCATGCGCTGGCCGCCCTCGGGGATCTGGTCGAGCAGCTCGGTGACCTCGGGCAGGAAGCCCAGGTCGGCCATCTGGTCGGCCTCGTCGAGGACCGCGACCTGGACGTTCTCCAGGGAGCAGGCGCCGCGGTTGATGATGTCGCGCAGTCGGCCCGGGGTGGCGACGAGGATGTCGACACCGCGCTCCAGGGCGTAGATCTGGTTGCTCATGGAGGTACCGCCGCAGACGACCTTCATCTTCAGGCCGAGGACGTCGCCGTAGGGCTGGAGGGCGTCCGCGACCTGCATCGCGAGCTCACGGGTCGGCGTCAGGATGATCGCGCGGGGCTTCTTCTTCTCGGTGTGGCCGCCGGCCAGGGTGGCCAGGGTCGGCAGACCGAAGGAGAGGGTCTTGCCGGAACCGGTGCGACCGCGGCCGAGGATGTCCTTGCCGGACAGGGCGTCCGGGATGGTCGCGGCCTGGATCGGGAAGGGCGTGGTGACACCGTTCTGGGCGAGCTTGCGCACGATGCCCTCGGGCAGACCCAGGTCGCCGAAGGTGACCGTGGGCTCGGCGTCAGCGTCAGCGTCTGCATCGGCGGCGAAGTCGTCGGTGGAGTCCTCGAAGGACCCGCCGCTCACGTCGGCCTCGAGAGCCTCGATGATTCCCTCGGCCTCAGCGGCCTCGATCGCCTCGGTGACCACGAGGGCCTCGGCGTCGATGAGCTCGTTGGAGTCGTTCTCGGGCATGACGGAACGGTCAGAACTGGAAATGGACATGCGAAATGCGAAACCTTCCGGAGTCTCGGCACGCGCCCAAACTCCGTGAATCGCAAATCGACCGCCTCAATGCGGTCAGCCACGGCTAGGGAGAGTACGCGCCACGCGGCGCTCTTCGGATTCGGCGCCGGGCAATGGGATCAAACGATCTATAACCATACGCACCCTCCCCCGGGTCTGGCAAGTCGCTCCGGCAGAATCGTCCCCGACCTGCACAGACGCCCCATCGGAAGGGCTCGGTCGCGCCTCCGGACATCCAGACGGGTTCGGCCTCCGCCCTAGGCCTGGGGCCCGGGCTGGGTGCTGGGCTCCGGCTGCGGGGTCGACGGCAGCGGAGTGGGTTCCGTCACAGGCGGCGTCGGAAGCGGCGGCTCCGGCGTCGGGCTCGCCGACTGGTGACCTCCGCCCGGACCGCCCGACCTGCTCGGACCACCGGAACCCGAACCGCTGGAACCGCCCGTCGACGGCTGCTGGGGGCTCTGCCCGCCCGCGCCGGCGCCCGGTCCCGCCGACGGAGCGGGCGCTCCCGGCGTCGCACTCGGCGCGTCCGGGCTCGGGGAGGCGCCGGTCGCACCGGAGGCCTTGCCGTCCTCCTGCTGCCCGCCGGCCTGGCCCTCCAGGCCGTCCTTCGCACCGTGCCCGTTGCCGCGGATCCCGGAGCCCCGGCCGGAGGCAGCCCCGACATCCGCCTCCGACCCGGTACGCCGGTCCGCCGCGGCGGAGGGCCCCGGAGTGGCCACGTCCTCGCCGACGCTCATGCAGCCGGCCGTCGCCGCGACCGCGAGAGCGGTGACGGCCAGCCTGAGGGAAGCGGACAACTGGCGCACGGGGGGACCTCCGGAGCCTGGGGAGCCTGGGGACATGAGGCCCGCAGCAGCGGGTCGACGTGCCCAACTCCCTTTCCCCCATGAGGGACACGCCCTCAGGCGAACAGTTGTCGCGCCACCTGCGAACCGAGGTGCACCGCGCCCAACCCGACCAGCACCGACATCGCGACGTTCGCCGCGGCCAGGAAGCCCCACCCGCGTTCGGCCAGCCGCAGCGTCTCGTACGAGAAGGTCGAGTACGTGCTCAGCGCCCCGCACAGCCCGGGCCCCAGCAGCAGCACCACCCCCGAGGAGGCCGCGCCGGCCAGCGCCGCACCGGCCAGCACCCCCAGCATCAGGCAGGCGGCCGCGTTGACGACGAAGGTCCCCCACGGGAAGACGGAATCGTGTCGCTGCTGCACCGCACGGTCCGTCAGATAGCGCAGCGGCGCCCCGACGACCGCGCCCGCCACCACGGAGAGCCAGTTCACCGGACCACCCGGTCCGGCCCGGGACCCGCCTCCCGGCCCGCGCCCCGGCCCCGGACGGCGAGCCGGGTCGCCGAGGCCCCGGCCCAGACCGCGCCCAGCGCGGCGACCACCGTGAGCCCGGCATAGGCCAGCGCGGAGCGCGCCGCCCCCTCGTCCAGCAGACGCGAGAAGTCCATCGCGTAGGTCGAGAAGGTGGTGAAGCCGCCGAGCACGCCGACCCCGGCGAAGGGCCGCAGCAGCGGATGCGGCGCCGACCGCCCGCCTTCGCTGATCAGCACCATGAGTACGCCGATCAGCCCGCACCCGGAGGCGTTGATCCACAGGGTCGCCCACGGGAACGCTCCGGGCACGGCGGGCCAGAGCAGCGAGATGCCGTACCGGGCCGAGGCCCCGACCGCGGCGCCGGCGGCCACCGCCGCGAGCACCCGGCCCTGCGGCTCGGCCCGCTGCGCGGGCACGTGCAGGTCGACGTCCGGGTCGATCGCCTCGGCGCCGCGGGCGGGGACGGGGGCGGGCCGGAGTCCTCTTCGGCTCACCCGTACCCCAGCGCGTGCAGTCGTTCGTCGTCGATCCCGAAGTGGTGGGCGATCTCGTGCACCACGGTGACCTCCGTCTCCGCGACCACGCTCTCCCGGTCCTCGCACATCCGCAACGTGGGGTTGCGGTAGATCGTGATCCGGTCCGGGAGCACCCCGGCGTACCACTCGCCGCGATCCGTCAGCGGCGTCCCCTCGTAGAGCCCCAGCAGCTCCGGATCGCCGGCCGGCGGCTCGTCCTCGACGAAGACCGCCACGTTGTCCATCAGCCGCGTCAGCTCCGGCGGGATCCGGTCCAGGGCCTCTGCGACGAGCTCCTCGAACTCCTCGCGCGTCATCTCCAGCACCGGGCCATTGTCCCTCCGGGGGAAACCGTTTTGGCGATAGCTCCCCGGATCCCATATGCTTCTCACGTCCCCGACGCGCTGGAAAGCGCCCAGGCGGGCCATAAGCCCTCATCGTCTAGTGGCCCAGGACGCCGCCCTTTCAAGGCGGTAGCACGGGTTCGAATCCCGTTGGGGGTACGCATTACCGTGTGCAAGACTTTGTCTCGCACACCGCAAGGTCCTGTGGAGCAGTTGGTTAGCTCGCCACCCTGTCAAGGTGGAGGTCGCGGGTTCAAGTCCCGTCAGGATCGCTGAGGCCGGAAACGGTCTCGTGGCTGGGTAGCTCAGTTGGTACGAGCGATCGCCTGAAAAGCGATAGGTCGCCGGTTCGACCCCGGCCCCAGCCACCACCAAGAAGGCCCCGTCCGTCGGACGGGGCCTTCTGTGGTCACTCCCGCGCCTCCTCCGCCCGCGCCCGGCGGCGCCACTGCACCACGCCGAAGACCGCCGCGCCGACGGCGACCGGCCCGAGCAGAGCCCAGTCCGGTACGGCGTCCGCCAGCGTCCGCACCCACTGTTCCACCGCGAACGAGTCGTCCACGTCCAGCAGCCCCGGGAGCGCGCTCGCCCCGTCGTAGGCGAGGAACAGCACGCCCAGGGTGATGAAGAACAACCCGGACAGCAGCGAGGTGGTGTGCAGCTCCCGGCCGCCCGCGCGGAAGGTACGGCCCCGCAGCCAGCGCCGCCGGCCCAGGTCGAAGCGCTCCCACAGCAGGGCCATCACGAAGAGCGGCACGGCCATCCCCAGCGCGTAGACCGCCAGCAGCAGGCCGCCGTAGACCGGGCTGCCGCTGACCGCCGCGACCGTCAGGACACTGCCCAGGATCGGGCCGGCACAGAAGCCGGCCAGCCCGTAGACCGCGCCGAGCGCGTACACGGACAGGGCAGTGGTCGGCCGGATCCGCCCGGACAGCTCGGAGATCCGCTTCGGGGCGAAGCCGAGGCCCAGGATCTGCGCGGCCCCGAGCACGATGATCAGCCAGCCGCCCGCCAGGACCAGCTCGTCGCGGTGGCCGTGGAAGAACCTCCCGGCGTACGAGCCGGCCGCCCCCAGCGGTACGAGGGTGCTCGCGAGGCCCGCGTAGAAGATGCCGGTGCGTGCCAGCAGGCGTGAGGCGGAGTCGATCGAGTACGCGAAGAAGGCGGGCAGGAGCAGCGCGCTGCACGGGCTGAGCAGCGCGAGGAGGCCGCCCAGCAGGGCGGCCAGGTATCCGATGTCGGTCACTGCTTCGCCGCCGCCTCGGCCTGCGCGATGGCGGCGGCGAAGGCGCCGAGCGGCTGCGCTCCGGCGATCGGCTGACCGTTGACCAGGAAGGACGGGGTGGAGGTGACGCCGATGCGGTAGCCCTCCTCCTGGTCCTTCTTCAGGGCCGCTGCGGCCTGCTCACCGGCCATGTCGGCCGCGAAGCGGTCGAGGTCGGGGACCCCGGCCTCGCGGGCCAGCTCCAGCAGCCGCGGCTCGGCGAAGCCCTTCTCCTTGGAACCGTGGGCGTACGCGGCCGCGTGGAAGGCGGCGAACCGGTCCTGCTGCCCAGCGGCCCAGGCTGCCCTGGCCGCGGCCTCCGATTCCGCGCCGAAGATCGGGAAGTTGCGCCACTCGATGCGCAGCGTGCCGTTGTCGACGTACTTCTTCACCAGCTCGGGCTCGGTGTCCCGGGCGAACTTGCCGCAGTAGCCGCACTTGAAGTCGGAGTACTCGATGAGCACGACGGGCGCGTCCGCGCGGCCGACGGCGAGCTTGTCGCCGTCCTCCCGGCGGGCCAGGGCCTGGAGCTCGGCGGACGTGTCGGTGCGCGGCGCGGTGGCGGCGGGCGCGGAGCCTGCGGTGCCCGGGTCCCGGTCCCGGTCCCCGGGGGTGGTGGCCTGCCAGGAGACGAGGCCGAGGGTGACGGCGGCGAGGGCGACCCCCGCGGAGATCAGCAGGGGCTTCACGGCGGATGTGGAAGAGGGCATGCGGGTGCTCCAGTGATACGGGTGGTGAGACGGACCGGTGTGGGGCCGATCCGTCTAGAGCCGCATCACGGAGAGCTCCAGCGGGCCGGGCGCCGGCCGGTCCGGACCGCGTACGAGGACCTGGGCGCGTGGCGAGGCGTGGGGCCGGTGCTCCGCCGGCACCGGCCGGGCGGGCGGGACCTGTGCGTGGTCGCCGCCGGCGCGCGCGGGGGCGACGGGGGTACCGCCGTGCCCGGGGAACGCAGGGGCGCAGGAGGGGCCGCCGCCGGGCAGGGCCTCTTCCGCGTGGGGCCGGTCCGGGAAGCCGGGCGCCGGTTCCGCACGCGGGTCGCCGGACACCGCCGGGGCCGCGGCGCGGCCGGTCTGCGCGGAATCCGCCGGGAGCGGTCCGGCGGCAGCGGGGGCCGCCCCGCCCAGCAGCACCGCCAGGACCGCGAGCACGGCGCAGCCGAACAGGCGGGGGCGGGACAAGGTGGGCTGCCTCTCACTCGTACGGCCGAGGGACTCGTCCCGAAATGGTACGGGTCCACCCGACAAATGCGTTCGCCACCCGGAGGGCCCAGGTGAGATCCTCGATCAGGTATGTCTACTTCCTTCGCCGCCCTGCAGACGCTTCTCGGTGAGATCTCCCTCCGTGACGCGCACCGCCTCGGCCGCCGCCTCGAAGGCGCCCGCCGCATCCGCAAGCCCGAGGCCAAGCAGGCCGTGCTCGACGAGATCGCCGCGGAGGCCGCGAAGGCCGCCGAGCGACTGGCCGGCCGTGCCTCGCGGATGCCGGAGGTCACGTATCCCGAGAACCTGCCCGTCAGCCAGAAGAAGGACGAGATCGCCGAGGCGATACGCGACCACCAGGTCGTGATCGTCGCGGGCGAGACCGGTTCCGGCAAGACCACGCAGATCCCCAAGATCTGCATGGAGCTCGGCCGCGGCGTCCGGGGGATGATCGGGCACACCCAGCCCCGCCGGATCGCCGCCCGCACCGTCGCGGAACGCATCGCCGAGGAGCTGAAGTCCGAGATCGGGCAGACGGTCGGCTGGAAGGTCCGGTTCACCGACCAGGTGGACCAGGACGCGACCTTCGTGAAGCTGATGACGGACGGCATCCTGCTCGCCGAGATCCAGACCGACCGCGAGCTGCGCGCCTACGACACGATCATCATCGACGAGGCGCACGAGCGGTCCCTGAACATCGACTTCCTGCTGGGCTATCTGTCCCAGCTGCTGCCGAAGCGCCCCGACCTCAAGGTCGTGATCACCTCGGCGACCATCGATCCGGAGCGCTTCTCCCGGCACTTCGGGGACGCCCCGATCGTCGAGGTCAGCGGCCGGACGTTCCCGGTGGAGGTGCGCTACCGCCCGCTCCTGGAGGAGGACGGCGAGGAGAGCGACCGCGACCAGATCACCGCGATCTGCGACGCCGTCGACGAGCTCCAGGCCGAGGGGCCGGGCGACATCCTGGTCTTCCTCTCCGGCGAGCGCGAGATCCGTGACACGGCGGACGCCCTCATCAAGAAGAAGCTGCGCTTCACGGAAGTGCTCCCCCTCTACGCTCGCCTCTCGCACGCCGAGCAGCACCGTGTCTTCCAGCAGCACACGGGCCGCCGGATCGTCCTGGCCACGAACGTCGCCGAGACTTCGCTCACCGTCCCCGGCATCAAGTACGTGATCGACCCGGGCAACGCCCGGATCTCCCGCTACAGCCACCGCACCAAGGTGCAGCGCCTGCCGATCGAGCGGATCTCGCAGGCCAGCGCCAACCAGCGCAAGGGCCGCTGCGGCCGTACCAGCGACGGCATCTGCATCCGGCTGTACTCCGAGGACGACTTCAGCGCCCGGCCCGAGTTCACCGATGCCGAGATCCTGCGGACGAATCTGGCCTCCGTCATCCTCCAGATGACCGCCGCCGGCCTCGGAGAGATCGAGAAGTTCCCCTTCATCGACCCGCCGGACCACCGCAACATCCGCGACGGCGTGCAGCTCCTGCAGGAGCTCGGGGCCCTGGAGACGGGCGGGAAGTCCTCCCCGGAGGGGAAGAAGGGGCAGCGTCTGACGCAGCTGGGCCGCAAGCTGTCCCAGCTGCCCGTCGACCCTCGGCTGGCCCGCATGGTCATCGAGGCGGACAAGAACAACTGCGTCCGCGAGGTCATGGTCATCGCGGCGGCCCTGTCCATCCAGGACCCGCGCGAGCGGCCCTCGGACAAGCAGACCCAGGCCGACCAGAACCACGCCCGTTTCAAGGACGAGACCAGCGACTTCCTCTCGTTCCTGAACATGTGGCGCTACGTCCGGGAGCAGCAGAAGGAGCGCGGCTCCTCCTCCTTCCGCCGGATGTGCAAGCAGGAGTACCTGAACTTCCTGCGGATCCGCGAGTGGCAGGACATCTACTCGCAGCTGCGCACGGTCGCCAAGAGCATGGGCATCCACGTCAACGAGGCGGACGCCCCCGAGCAGGTCGTGCACGTCTCGCTGCTGGCCGGTCTGCTCTCCCACATCGGGCTCAAGGACACCGACAAGAACGAGTACCTCGGTGCCCGCAGCGCGAAGTTCGCGATCTTCCCGGGCTCGTCGCTGTTCAAGAAGCAGCCGAAGTTCGTGATGTCGGCCGAGCTGGTGGAGACCTCGCGGCTGTGGGCCCGGGTGAACGCCAAGGTCGAGCCCGAGTGGGTGGAGCCGCTGGCGCAGCACCTCGTCAAGCGCACCTACAGCGAGCCGCACTGGGAGAAGGACCAGGCGGCCGTGATGGCCTACGAGAAGGTGACGCTCTACGGCGTGCCGATCGTCGCCCAACGGAAGATCAACTACGGCCGGATCGACCCCGAGGTCTCGCGGGAGCTGTTCATCCGCAACGCGCTGGTGGAGGGCGACTGGCGGACCCACCACAAGTTCTACGCCGACAACCGCAAGCTCCTCACCGAGGTGGAGGAGCTGGAGAACCGGGCCCGGCGCCGCGACATCGTGGTGGACGACGAGACCCTCTTCGACTTCTACGACCAGCGGATCCCCGAGCACGTGGTGTCGGGGGCGCACTTCGACTCGTGGTGGAAGCACAAGAAGCGCGACGAGCCGGAACTGCTCGACTTCGAGCGGGAGATGCTGCTCACGGAGAAGGCGGCCGGGGTTACCAAGGCCGACTATCCGGACTCCTGGCAGCAGGGTCGGTTGACGTTCCGGGTGACCTACCAGTTCGAGCCGGGCGCGGACGCGGACGGCGTGACCGTCCACATCCCGCTCCAGGTGCTGAACCAGGTCACCGGCGAGGGCTTCGACTGGCAGATCCCGGGCCTGCGCGAGGAGGTCGTCACCGAACTGATCCGCTCGCTGCCCAAGCCGATCCGCCGGCACTACGTGCCCGCACCGAACTACGCGGGCCGTTTCCTGGACACGGCCGTGCCGCTGCGGGAGCCGCTGCCGGTGACCCTCGCCCGCGAGCTCCAGCGGATGGTCGGGGTGCCGGTCACGGCCGAGGACTTCGACCTGACGCGGATCCCCGACCACCTGAAGATCACCTTCCGGATCGTCGACGAGCGGCGTCGCAAGATCGCCGAGGACAAGGACCTGGAGGCGCTGCGGCTCAAGCTGAAGCCGAAGGCCCGCCAGGCCCTCTCCAAGGCCGCCGCGGCCACCGCCGAACGGGCGGGCGGGGAGTCGGTGGAACGCACCGGCCTGACCGACTGGACCATCGGCACCCTGAGCAAGGTCTTCGAAACCCGGCGGGCGGGCCAACCGGTGAAGGCCTACCCGGCGCTGGTGGACGAGGGCACGAGCGTCTCCGTACGGCTCTTCGACACCGAGGCCGAGCAGCAGCAGGCGATGTGGCTGGGCACCCGCCGGCTCATCCTGCTGAACATCCCGGTGAACCCGGCGAAGTTCGCCTCGGACCACCTCGGCAACCAGCAGAAGCTGGCCCTCTCCAGGAACCCGCACGGCTCCGTCCAGGCGCTGTTCGACGACTGCGCCACGGCGGCGACCGACCGGCTCATCGCCGACCACGGCGGCCCGGCCTGGGACGAGGCCGGCTTCCGCAAGCTCTACGAGGCCGTCCGCGCGGACCTGGTGGACACGACCGTGCGGGCAGTGAACCAGGTGCAACAGGTCCTGGCCGCCTGGCAGGCCTGTGAGCGGCGCCTGAAGGCCACCTCCAGCCTCGCGCTGGTCGCGAACATCCAGGACGTCAGGACGCAGCTGGCGGCCCTGGTGCCGGCCGGCTTCGTGACGCTCACCGGGCTGCGCAGGCTGCCGGACCTGATGCGCTACCTGGTGGCGGCGGACCGGCGGCTCCAGCAGATGCCCACGGGCGTCCAGCGCGACACCACGCGCATGGAGAAGGTCCACGAGATGCAGGACGAGTACGCCTGGCTGTTGGAGCAGCTGCCGAAGGGACGGCCGGTCCCCGCCGCCGTGACGGACATCCGCTGGATGATCGAGGAGCTGCGTGTCAGCTACTTCGCGCACGCGCTCGGCACGGCGTACCCGATCTCCGACAAGCGGATCGTGAAGGCGGTGGACGCGGCCGCCCCCTGATCGGTTCGACCGCACCCCCTGAGCTGCTGTACAGTCTGATTCGCAGCCGCCGAGCGGCTGCGATTCCAGGTCCTGTGGAGCAGTTGGTTAGCTCGCCACCCTGTCAAGGTGGAGGTCGCGGGTTCAAGTCCCGTCAGGATCGCAGCGAAATCAGGGCCCGCATCCCTTCGGGGATGCGGGCCCTGACGCGTTGACGGACGCCTCCATCCAGGCCGGGTTGGGGGGCGGCCGCTCGGCAGCCGCGGGGCCTCCCGCGGCGATGCCCCCGGTTCACCCGCCACGGACCGTGCCCTCCGCGGCCCGACACTGCCTCTCCCGGCTCCCGTAGCGGGCTCGGCGCCGCCCCTTCGGCCCCTTCGGCCCCTTCGGCCCCTTCGGCCTCGTCGGACTCCTGCCCCTGGACCGCGGCCCGTGACGACGGCCCGTGAACCCCGCCAGGCGCTCGCGCCTCCCGCATTGCCCCTCCGGGCGAGAATCCCCCGTTCGCCTGATGGTCACCGCGAGAGCCCTCCCCATTACGGGGTGCATTGCCGGATATACAAGAGTGATCATCTGTGACGGGTGTCACCGCATGAGTTTTTGGGACTCACACTTTTATCGCATCCATACGCCTGCTCGATTTAATATGTGCAATGGCACCTACCTGTCAGGCGCCCCGGCGAGCTTCCGACACTCCCCTGACCTGGGCATAAAAAGATCGCGCTGGACCCGGCGGAGTCCAGCGCGATCGAACGACCCGAGAACCTGTTGGGGCAGGCCGGGTCGTATGAAGCAATATGGGTTTCATCGGATTGGGGGACCCGATGGCGACCCGTTCAAAGCGGGGTGTTTACGCGACCTCAGGCCTCGCTGCGCTGCTGCGGAATTCCCGCCAGCAGTGCGCGGACCTCGGCCTCGCGGTACCGGCGGTGCCCACCCAGGGTGCGGATGGACGTGAGCTTGCCAGCCTTGGCCCAGCGGGTGACCGTCTTAGGGTCCACGCGGAACATCGTGGCAACCTCAGCCGGGGTCAGCAGCGGCTCGGCATCAGGGGTGCGAGCGGTCATGAGCGGCCTCCTCGGGAGAACCGAACCATCTCGGTTCTTTCCTCTAAATTCTGCACCTTGGCCCGCGTTGCCCGAAATGGACATACGCGGGCCGAGTCGGTTATAGGACGAACGGCTTGTCCTCGGCACTACAACTACACCATCCGTCCAGCCTCGACGGCCAAACCGACGGAATTGCCCTCCGAGGTGTTCATCAGCGGCGGAAGCCCGATGGACCGTCCCATAACGGACAGTCACCCCACTGTGACGATCAGTCACAGAGCGATCAGGAGTCGTCAGACCCCCCGTAGAGTGCAATGCCGAGCATTCCGCCCTTAGTTGGGCGGAAGGAACCCTCCCCGGACTCCTTGTCCTATTTTGGCACGAGGGTAGGGGAAGGGCGCAAGGGTGTGGTTAGTGCGGTCCGTCACGCTTGGGCCAATGGCCCGTATCGGGACGTAGGTCCTGGCACTACGTCCCAAATGCCACGATCGGGGCTCTGATCAGCCAGTTTCAACTGAACGACCGATACGCTCCGGTACGTACGGACCTCCGAAAGGTGAAACCAGCCACACCGTCGACTTTCAGCCTAATTCGCGAAAAGCCGCTCCCGGACGGCCCGCCAACGCTGCGCAAGCTCCCCGTACCTCTCCGCCGCGGCCTCGGCGTCCCCCGCCCGCAGGGCGGCGATACCCGCCGCGAGGTCCCCCGCCGAGCGGTCGACGGCGAGCCGGTCCGCCGGAAGGGCGTGCACCAGCCCTCCGTAGTCCAGCTCGACCATCGAGCGGGGATGGAACTCCTCCAGCCAGCTCCCCACCTCGACCAGCCCCTCGGCGAGCATCCCGTACCCCTCCGCGGCGCGCAGCGTCCGCAGGGCCCGCGCGAGGCGCCGGCGCGCCTGCACCATCGGAGTCCGGTAGCGCAACCGCTCTCCCGGCACGTACTCCCGCTCCTCGTCCGCGACCAGCACGAACCAGCGCAGTGGGATCTGCCACACCCCGGTACGGATCCACGGGCGGGCGTCCGGGTTCCGCTCGCGCCAGCGCTCGTACTCCTCGGCGGCCCGGCGGCGGACCGCGGGCGGGAGCGCCGCGTCCAGCACCGGGCGCGGGAACTGGTCGACCAGTTCCTCCAGTGCCAGCCAGCCGCGCAGCCGGGTCCGCCACGGGCAGACCAGGAGCACTCCGTCGACCTCCGCGGTGAAGGCGTCGGCACTCTCGTGCGCCGGCACCCCCACCAGGGGCACCCGCACCAAGTCCGCCAGCGAGCCGCGCAGTTCGTCCTGGGCGGTCGGAGCCGTCGCACGCCGGGCGTACCGCGTCCAGTGGGTGCGTTCCGGCTCCGCGAAGGCGGCCAGGGGTTCGTAGACGCGCAGGTAGGAGGCGTACGGGACGGCCGGCGCCGAGCGCGCCGAGGGCAGCAGGGGATCGGTCGATTCGGTCACCCTCTCGTCCTCCCCGCTTCCGGGGTCCGGTTCACCTCCGGCCCGCCCCCACCGGGCCCGGACCGGCTCCCGTACTCCGAGAGTGTTTCGATCCCCGGACAGCAGACCCCCATCCGGCCCACAGGTCTTACTCTGCTCACAGCACGCCCTCCCCCACCCGCAGGGGGGCGTCTTCCCGCCGCATCTCTTCCATGGGAGTCACCACCGTGACCGAAATGACCGACGGCGTCCTGCACACCCTGTTCCGCACGGAGCAGGGCGGCCACGAGCAAGTCGTGCTGTGCCAGGACCGAGCCACCGGCCTGAAAGCCGTCATCGCGATCCACTCCACCGCCCTGGGCCCCGCCCTGGGTGGCACGCGTTTCCACGCCTATGCCTCCGACGAGGAGGCCGTGCGCGACGCCCTCAACCTCTCGCGCGGTATGTCCTACAAGAACGCCATGGCCGGTCTCGGCCTCGGCGGCGGCAAGGCCGTGATCATCGGTGACCCCGACGTCATCAAGACCGAGGAACTCCTGGAGGCCTACGGCCGATTCGTGGAGTCCCTCGGCGGC
The DNA here is from genome assembly GCF_042742535.1 of Streptomyces sp. NPDC058880. Taxonomy (NCBI): domain Bacteria; kingdom Bacillati; phylum Actinomycetota; class Actinomycetes; order Kitasatosporales; family Streptomycetaceae; genus Streptomyces; species Streptomyces sp. NPDC058880. The sequence continues at coordinate 7,626 of NZ_JBHYMC010000054.1, read as the reverse complement.
CGCTACGTCACCGCCTGCGACGTCGGCACGTTCGTCGCCGACATGGACGTCGTCGCCCGTGAGACCCGCTGGGCCACCGGCCGCTCCCCCGAGAACGGCGGCGCCGGCGACTCCTCGGTGCTCACCGCCTACGGCGTCTTCCAGGGCATGCGCGCCTCCGCCCAGCACCTGTGGGGCGACCCGACCCTGCGCGGCCGCAAGGTCGGCGTCGCGGGTGTCGGCAAGGTCGGCCACTACCTGGTGGAGCACCTGATCGAGGACGGCGCCGAGGTCGTGATCACCGACGTCCGCCAGGAGTCGGTGCAGCGCATCCTCGACAAACACCCGGGCAAGGTCACCGCGGTCGCCGACACGGACGCACTGATCCGTGTCGAGGGCCTCGACATCTACGCCCCGTGCGCGCTCGGCGGCGCACTGAACGACGAGACGGTCCCGGCCCTCAACGCCGCGATCGTGTGCGGCGCAGCCAACAACCAGCTGGCCCACCCGGGCATCGAGAAGGACCTCGCGGACCGCGGCATCCTCTACGCCCCGGACTACGTGGTCAACGCGGGCGGTGTCATCCAGGTCGCGGACGAGCTGCACGGCTTCGACTTCGACCGGTGCAAGGTGCAGGCCACGAAGATCTTCGACACCACGCTGGAGATCTTCGCTCGTGCGAAGTCGGACGGTATCCCGCCGGCCGCCGCGGCCGACCGGATCGCCGAGCAGCGCATGGCGGACGGCCGCCGGACCCTGCCGGTGACGGCCTCCTAGGGGCCCGTCGGGGGGCTCGCCGGGGTGCGGGGAGACGGAACTCACTGCACTTCGGCGGGTCGCTCGTCGGGAAAGGGTTAAAATCGCAGCTGACCAGCGAGGACGGGGCGCCTCGTTGGTTCTGCACCGGGGCGCGTCATGCGGGCGGCGTACCGTATGGCCGCGGAAGCAGGTACCGTTAAACCCCTACGGACGGTCTCTCCACGGAGAGCCCGCTCCGAACCATGAACGCGTGTCAGACTCTGGGGCCGTCGAGCCCCGTCACCGAGGGGGTCGAGCCATGGGGCGCGGCCGGGCAAAGGCCAAGCAGACCAAGGTCGCCCGCCAGCTGAAGTACAGCAGCGGCGGGACTGACTTGTCGCGTCTGGCCAACGAGCTGGGCGCATCGACCGCGGAACCGCTGTCTGTCAGCGAGCCGGTCGAGGTAGACGACGATGAGCTGGACGAGGACGACCCGTACGCTCGGTACGCGGACCTCTACAACAGCGATGACGACGACGAGGACGACGAGTCCGGTCCGTCGGCACAGCGTCGCGGCGCTTGACGCCCCGAGGCGTCTGCACGACACGACAAAAACTGAAACCCGGTCCAGGGCATAGCCCCGGGCCGGGTTTCAGTGCTGCTCAGCTCGCGTAGGAACCGGTGAGGGTGGCACCCTCGGCGTGGTCGCCGCGGTCCAGGATCTCGCCCGCCACCCAGGCGTCGACGCCCCGGTCGGCCAGTGCGGTCAGCGCCACGTCCACCGACTCGGCGGGCACCACGGCCATCATGCCGACGCCCATGTTCAGGGTCTTCTCCAGCTCCAGCTGCTCCACCTGACCGGCCTTGCCGACCAGGTCGAAGACCGCGCCGGGGGTCCAGGTCGAACGGTCGACCGTGGCGTGCAGGTGGTCCGGGATCACCCGGGCCAGGTTGGCCGCGAGGCCACCGCCGGTGATGTGCGAATACGCGTGCACCTCGGCGGTCCGAGTGAGCGCCAGGCAGTCCAGCGAGTAGATCTTGGTGGGTTCGAGCAGCTCCTCGCCGAGGGTCCGGCCGAGCTCCTCCACATGGCTGTCGAGGGACATCCCGGCGCGGTCGAAGAGCACGTGCCGGACCAGCGAGTACCCGTTCGAGTGAAGGCCGGACGAAGCCATCGCGATGACGGCGTCCCCCGTACGGATGCGATCCGCACCGAGGAGGCGGTCGTACTCGACGACGCCGGTGCCGGCGCCCGCCACGTCGAAGTCGTCCGGGCCCAGCAGGCCGGGGTGCTCGGCGGTCTCGCCGCCCACCAGGGCGCAGCCGGCGAGGACACAGCCCTCGGCGATGCCCTTGACGATGGCGGCGACACGCTCGGGGTGCACCTTGCCGACGCAGATGTAGTCGGTCATGAAGAGCGGCTCGGCACCGCAGACGACGATGTCGTCCATGACCATCGCGACCAGGTCGTGGCCGATGGTGTCGTACACGCCCATCTGGCGGGCGATGTCCACCTTGGTGCCGACCCCGTCGGTGGCCGAGGCGAGCAGGGGGCGTTCGTACCGCTTGAGGGCGGAGGCGTCGAAGAGGCCGGCGAAACCGCCGAGGCCGCCGAGGACCTCGGGGCGCTGCGTCTTCTTCACCCACTCCTTCATCAGCTCGACGGCGCGGTCCCCCGCTTCGATGTCGACGCCCGCGGCTGCGTAGCTGGCACCGGTGGTCTTCTCTGTCATGACAGGAGAGAGCTTTCGTGTCGTTACTGCGGTTGGTGCGGGGCCCCGGGAAAAGCCTGAAAGACGGGGCCCCGCGCAGGTGGAGCCGGGGACTTACGGGCGACGGAGCGCGTCGGCGGCGTCCGCGCCGCCGGCCAGCTCGGTCTCCAGGAGCTGCTTGCCGAGGAGCTGCGGGTCCGGGAGCTCCATCGGGTACTCGCCGTCGAAGCAGGCACGGCAGAGGTTGGGCTTCTGGATCGTCGTCGCCTCGATCATCGAGTCGATCGAGATGTACGAGAGGGAGTCCGCGCCCAGCGACGTGGCGATCTCGTCGACCGTCATGCCGTTGGCGATGAGCTCGGCCCGGGTGGCGAAGTCGATGCCGAAGAAGCACGGCCACTTCACCGGCGGCGAGGAGATCCGGATGTGGACCTCGGCCGCGCCGGCCTCGCGGAGCATCTTGACCAGGGCGCGCTGGGTGTTGCCGCGGACGATCGAGTCGTCCACGACCACCAGACGCTTGCCCCGGATGACTTCCTTGAGGGGGTTGAGCTTCAGGCGGATGCCGAGCTGGCGGATCGTCTGCGAGGGCTGGATGAAGGTCCGGCCCACGTAGGCGTTCTTGACCAGGCCCGAGCCGTAGGGGATCCCGCTGGCCTCCGCGTATCCGACCGCGGCGGGCGTGCCGGATTCCGGCGTTGCTATCACCAGGTCGGCGTCGACCGGGGCTTCCTTGGCCAGGCGCCGGCCCATCTCGACACGCGAGAGGTAGACGTTCCGGCCGGCGATGTCGGTGTCCGGGCGCGCCAGGTAGACGTACTCGAAGACACAGCCCTTGGGCTTCGCTTCTGCGAATCGGGAGGTGCGCAGACCGTTCTCGTCGATGGCGACGAGTTCGCCCGGCTCGACCTCGCGGACAAAGCTGGCGCCCACGATGTCGAGGGCGGCGGTCTCGCTCGCGACCACCCAGCCGCGCTCCAGGCGGCCGAGGACCAGCGGGCGGATGCCCTGCGGGTCACGGGCGGTGTAGAGGGTCCCCTCGTCCATGAACACCAGCGAGAAGGCACCCTTGACCTTCGGGAGCACCGCACGGGCGGACTCCTCGATGGTCAGCGGCTTGCCGTCCGCGTCCACCTGGCCGGCCAGCAGGGCCGTGACCAGGTCGGTGTCGTTGGTGGCGGCCACCTGGGTGGCACGGCCGTCCTGACGGGGGAGATCGGCGACCAGCTCGGCGAGCTCGGCGGTGTTCACCAGGTTGCCGTTGTGTCCCAGGGCCAGGGAGCCGTGGGCGGTCGCGCGGAAAGTGGGCTGCGCGTTCTCCCACACGGACGCGCCGGTGGTCGAATAGCGGGCGTGACCGACCGCGATATGACCTTGGAGCGAACCGAGGGAGGTTTCGTCGAAGACCTGGGAAACGAGGCCCATGTCCTTGAAGACGAGGATCTGGGAACCGTTGCTCACAGCGATTCCCGCGGACTCTTGTCCACGGTGCTGCAGCGCATACAGTCCGAAGTAGGTGAGCTTGGCGACCTCTTCACCCGGAGCCCAGACACCGAAGACGCCGCAAGCGTCCTGGGGGCCCTTTTCGCCGGGGAGCAGGTCGTGGTTGAGTCGTCCATCACCACGAGGCACGCTCCCGAGTGTAGGCGAGATCGACCACTGGTCCGAATTGGGGATGGCCGGGAAATGTCACAGCACAGAGGGTGACCGGGCGCCTCCGTCCCGGTATTCGGATCACCTTGTCGACACCTACGAAGACATGCGCACGGATGCTCGACCGCACCGCCCCTCGGTGACCGCGCCGTCACCCCCGGCCGGGGCCGGCGACCGGACCCGGTCCGCGGCGCGAGCGGCGCCCGCTGCCATTCCGCGGCGCCGCAACTCCGCCGCGACGTTGCCCGATTCCGCCCCCGCCCGGCCCTGCCCCGCCGCGCCCCGCCGCACCGCGCGCCGCCCGGCAGCCCGCCCGGAGCGGGGCGGAGCCGCCCGGCGGACCGAACCCGGGCAGCCTGTGTCTTCGTACGAGAACCGGCCGCCCCGGGCGCCATCGCGCCGGCCGGCGGACTACTCGGCGTCGGAGGGCGCCTCGGCGATCAGGCCCGTGCCGTCGGCGGCGGTGAGGGTCAGCCGTCGGCCCTCGATCCGGGTGGCGAGGGGACCGCTCGCGAACAGGTCGGTCAGCTGCGCCTCGACCTCGCCCGCCGGGCCGTCGCACGCCATCCGCGTGGTGGTGAGCGGCCCGAAGGTGAGCCGGTCGCCGTCGCGGGTGACCCGTGCGCTGAACCGGTTGCAGCCCAGGGTCCCGCTCACGGACAGGTCGGCGGCGATCGTGAACCGCGCCGTACCGGCCGCCCCGGCGGGCAGCGAGGACACCGATGTGCCGCTGATCAGGGACTGAACGGTCCATTCGACCGCGGTGAGCGGTGCGTCCGGGTCCGCGGGCGCCGAGGTCATGGCGATGGTGCTCCCGTCGGGGGCCTTCAGGGTGAGCCGGTCGGGCCCCCGGTCGATGGTCAGGCGCCCGGTGAACAGCGTGGCGAAGGCCGTCTCGAACTCCATGTCCTCGCAGGCCATGGTGGTCGTGGCGCCGGGGGTCACGGTCACCGCGGAGGTGCCCGAGAAGGAGACGGCGGCCGTGAAGCCGTTGCAGCCGTAGTTGCCCTTGACCTGGTCCGCGCCGAAGTCGAGGCGGGCCGATTCGGGTGCGTGCAGGGTGCGGCCGCCCGTGGTCAGGGACTCGACGGCCCAGCGGCCCACGGGATCGGGGAGCACCGTGCCCGCGCCATGGTCCTCGGCCCGGCCGCAGCCGGCCGCGGCGAGCGCGAGTACGAGGGCCAGCCCCGCGGGGATGGGGACGTGCCGGAAGGTACGCATGCCCTTGGGACGAACGCTGTCTCCGGGAGGTTCCACCCCGGCCGCGCCCCCGATCAGCCCATCAGCGGCAGCAGCGCCGACAGGTCGGCCCGCTCGCCGCCGGCCCGCACCTGAGCCGTACCGAGCGCCTCGGCCCATGCGGTACGGCCGGTCGCGAGCCGGATCCAGGTCAGCGGATCGGTCTCCACCACGTTCGGCGGGGTGCCCCGGGTGTGGCGGGGGCCCTCGACGCACTGGACCACCGCGAAGGGCGGGATCCGTACCTCGACCGAACCGCCCGGCGCCTTCAGCGCGAGGGAGTCGGCGAGGAGCCGCGTGCAGGCGGCCAGCGCCTGCCGCTCGATCGGGATGTCCAGTCCCGCGGCCCGGTTCAGGTCGTCGGTGTGGACCACCAGCTCCACGGTCCGGGTGACCAGGAAGTCGGCCAGGGTCATGTCGCCGATCCACAGCTGGAGCACCCGCCCGCCGGGGTTCGCCGCGAGCGCCTCCGCCATGGCTGCGGCCGCCCGCTCGAACAGCTCGGGCAGGGGGGCGCCGGTGAGCGTCTCCCGGGCCGCCTCGGAAATCTTCCCGGCGAGGGACGCGGTGGCGAAGGGCCATTCGGTCGCGGTCAGTTCGGGGACGGCTGCGGGCGGCCGTGCGAGGCCGGCGGCCAGCGAGTCCGCGATCCACGCGACGTGGGCGGCGAGTTCGGCGACGCTCCAGTCCCCGAGCCCGCTGGGCCGCTCCAGCTGATCGGGGCCCAACTCCCCCACGGCTCTTGCGACATGGGCGAACTGTGCGGTCACGGCCGCACGGATCTTCACGGGGGCGTACCTGCGGGTCCTGGGTGCCATGCCGGGAGTCTGCCCGATCAGTCGCCGCCTCCGCAGCCGCCACCGCAGCTGCTGGAGCAACTGCTGGAGCAACTGCTGGAGCCACAGCCGCCGGAGGAACCGCAGGAGCTCCCCGAGCCGCTCGACCGGTCCGCCGCGCGCTGCTTGCGCTTCTCCGCCTCCGCCCGCAGCCCGAGGGCGTACGAGGTGCCCGCCGGCTGCCAGGGCGAGAGCAGGGGGTGCCGGCGGAAGGGCAGCAGCGGCACCGCCCTGACGGCGTCGGTGATCCGGCCGTCCCCGCGGTAGACGGCGTACCTCAGGATCACCTCGGCCCCCTCGCAGGGCACCCCGTACAGGAGCGCCTCGTAGGGCTCGGCGTAGCTGTCGATGTCGTGGTGTTCGAGCCGCAGTCGGCTCTCCGCGGCTCCGAGGAGGGTCTCCGGCAGGTGGCTGCTGTATCCGTCCGCGAAGCGGTCCCGGAAGGCGATCAGCGGCCGAGCGGTCGTGGTGTCGGCATCCGCGACCAGCCAGGAGAGCCGGCCGGGCTGCTCCCGGACGCCCACACGCACCACCGGCTGGGGCCCGTCGTGCAGCCGCCGGGCGGCGCGCCGCGCCGTGAGGCCGCGGCCGAGCAGCGGGACGCCCGGGGCGAGCAGCAGTACGGCCAGGACCTGCTGGACCGTCGCGTCGTACGGGTGCTCCGGGCCGGCTCCGCGGTCCTGCGCGAGACCCCACACCAGCAGCGCGGCGGCGGCCAGGCACAGCGCGGCCCCGGCGGCGAGCAGCCGTCGGCCGCGGCCGCGGTGGCCCTCCGGCAGGTTCTCGGGGATCGGCACCCGGCTGTCCCCGACGGCGGCGAGGAAGAGCTCCCGCTGACGCCGCCGCGCGCGCAGCCTGAGCGCGGACCCGACGAAGGCCCAGAGGCACAGGACGAGCGCCAGCACCCCGCCGGCCCGGGCCGCGGCGTCGGCGGGATCGAGGACGCGGTCGTTCCACAGCGTGTCCGCGGCGATCAGTGGGGTGGACACGAGGGTGGCGGCCGGCAGGAACCGGTACCAGGCGGGCAGGCACAGCAGGAGGACCGCCGGCACGTACCCGGCCCAGGTGGTGCCGGGTTCCGGGACGGCGGAGGGGTTCCAGGCGACGAGGAGGACCGAGAGGAGCACCAGCGGCGCGAGGATCCGGCCGACGGCGATCGGGGCGAAGGCGGCGGGTACGCGCGCTTCGAACCAGCGCTGGGCGTCCGCCACCCGCCAGGCCGGGGCGCCGCCCGTGGGTATCGCGGCGTCCGGCAGGTGTTTGACGATGCTCACGCGGTCAGTATGCGGAGCGGCCCGGCAGGCCAGAAGGGCCGCCGGGCCACGGAAGCGCAACAGTCGCGCGGTGGTGACGGGTCGGGGCCCCGCACGGTCCTCTTGGGTTCAAGGGGTCGTCGCAACACCACTTGGTTTCAGGTGGTGAGTAGATCACGTAGACGCTCGGCTGGGGTATCCCAGTCGAGCGTCTTG
>NZ_JBHYMC010000053.1:0-49746 GCF_042742535.1 Streptomyces sp. NPDC058880 | reverse complement strand
GGCGGGCGGGCAGAAGCCGTCCGTGACGGCATCCTGCCCGCTACACTCCCACCGCTCGACGTTTCCCCAGGTCAAGCCACGAAGTACTGCTGGAGTACTAGGCCAGCCCCAGCGCGAACAGTCCGAAGCCCGCCGCCAGCAGTCCCACCACCGTACGCCGCGCCGCGCTCGGCGGCCGGCCCGGCGCCGGCGGCGCCTCGAACCGCCGCGCGTACCGGGCGATCGCCACCAGCAGTGCCGCGAACACCGGCATCCACGCCATCCGCGCCGCGATCCAGCCCGGACTGTCCGGCGCCGCGGTGAGCCCGGCCACACCACCCGCGAACGACGCCGGCACGGCAGCCGCCAGCATCGCCGTCTGGTGCCAGCACAGGATCGTCATCGCACACAGGTTGACCACCACCACCGGGGCCCACAGGGCGGGCCGGGCCAGCAGCCGGGCCAGCCGGTCGCGCAGCAGGATCGCCGCACCCGACTGCGCCGAGGCCAGGGCGAGCACGAGCAGCGACGGCGGGTGCGAGTTGGTCCGGGCCGCACCCGGCACCCCCACCATCGACGCCGGATAGTGGAAGACCGCCAGCAGCACCGCGAACAGCAGCACCCCGCCGACCAGCAGCAGCCGGGCCCCGCGGCGCCCGATCCGCCGCTCGCCCCAGGCAACGCCCAGCTGGTACGCGAACAGCCAGCCCGGCAGGACGTTCAGCACCGGCAGCCACGACGGCACGGACTGCGCGGTCGGGCCGTAGCGCAGGAGGTCCACCACCGCGACCGAGACCAGCATCGGCGCCGCCGCCCAGCCTCCGAGCCGCTGCGCGGCCCGCGCACAGTACGGGGTCAGTGCGGTGACCACCACGTACACGGCGACGAACCACAGCGGTTGGACGACCAGCGTCGCGCCGGTCCGCAGCGTCGCCTCCGGCACCCCGGCCGCGTACAGCACCGGCGCGGCCAGTCCCCACACCGCGGTGACGCCGAGCACCGGCCGCCCCAGGCGGACGATCCGGCCCTTCAGCCAGGCGCCCGTCGACCCCGAACGGCGCCGGTGGGAGAGCACCGAGGCGTACCCGCCGACGAGGAAGAAGACTCCCAGCATCTGCAGCAGCCAGCTCGCCGGTGCCAGTTCGCCGAAGGACGACAGCGGACTGGAGTTGTGCAGAGCGCCGTCGGCGTCGAGGGTGAAGCCGCCGAGTATCCAGTGGCCGGTCGGTACGGCCAGCAGCGCCAGGGCGCGCAGCCCGTCGACCGCCCGGTCGCGGTGGGCCGGGGTCCGCCGGTCGATCCGCCCGACGGTCCGGCGCAGGGGTGCCAGGACCGTGGCCGGGCTCATCGCGGCTCTCATCGGGCCTCCCCCTTGGCGATCGCCGCGAACGCCGCGAGGGACTGCGTGCCGGGCGCGAAGTAGCCCGCGTGGCCCCGCACATCGGCCGCGGGTACCCGGCGCGCGCCGAAGGCCGCGGAGGTCGGGTCCGCGCCGTGGCCGATCCCGGCGAGGCTGACGTTCGGAACATCCGCGATCCAGTCCGAGGGCCCCCGGGCCGCCCAGACACGGGCGCCGGTGTGCAGGGCGTCCGCGGTGTCCGCCCGCATGCCCGGAGAACCGAAGGCGACGAGGTCGGTCGCGTCGGTGTGCCGGGCTGCCAGTCCGCAGACCACCGAGCCGTAGCTGTGGCAGAACAGCACCGGGTCGGGTGCGCCGACCGCGTCGAGCCCCGCGGTGAAGCGGGTCAGGCGGCTCGCCCCGGCCGCGGCCAGCCGTCCGCCGGCGGCGTCGAGGCCGACGCCGACCGGAGTGGTGTACCCCGTCCACGCGACGACGGCCACCGAACCGCCGGGCGCGGCCCCCTCGGTCGCCGCGCGCAGCGCCCGGGCCATTCCGGCCGGGCCGGTGTGCGGCGCGCGCCGGGCGTCGTAGGAAGCGGCGTCGTTGTCGTTGCCGGGCACGATCACCGACACGTGCGCGGCGTGTTCCAGATCTCCGAAGACCTCGGCGACCTGCCCCCGGCCGCGCGGGTCGAAGGCCAGGATCTGCCGGTCGGGCGCGGCCAGGGACGCGTACCGCGCATCACCCGTGGCGGCCGCGGCGATGCGGTTGGCCTCGTACCGCAGGGGCACCGGAGCCCCGTCGAGATTGCCGACCACCAGCGGATGGGACCGTACGAGCGCCGTGCGCGCCGCCGCGTCGAGCCCTGCGAAGAACCGGGCCACCTCGTGCGGCGTCGCCGTCGCCGGATCGGGCAGCGCCCGGCCGTAGGCCGTGTCGGCACGCCAGGCGGCGCTGCCCGGCGGCGGCCCGGTGACCGCCGACTGGCTGTCGCCCGAGGCCCAACCGGCCGTCCCCCCGGCGGCGGCCACTGCCAGCGCGGCCGTGACCAGTGTCCTTCCCAAGCGGCGCATGCCCCTTCTCCTCTCCTCGTGACGAGGGCGAAGGTAGGAAGACGGCACCTGCGGGCACGTCCGACCGTGGAGCCAAGCCGGATGTCATACCCCGGTAGGGGGTGGAGGAGGACGCGGCCTCGCGCGGACCCGCCGCGGGCCGATGCCCGGCGGACGTCCCGTCCGCTCCGCGCGCCGGGCTGCCCGTCGGCTCAGGCCGAGCCGCCCGGCCGCACCAGGCCCGCCTCGTAGGCGAAGATCACCGCCTGGGCTCGGTCCCGCAGGTCGAGCTTGGCCAGCACCCGCCCGATGTGCGTCTTCACCGTCTGCTCCGCCAGGACCAGGTGACCGGCGATCTCCTGGTTCGACAGCCCCCGCGCGATCAGCTCCAGCACCTCGGTCTCGCGCGGGGTCAGACCGTTGAGCCGTAGCGCCGGGTCCCTGCGCGGCGCGGGCCGCTGCCGGACGAAGTCCGCGATCAGCCGCCGGGTCACCGAGGGCGCCAGAAGTGCCTCGCCCGACGCCACGACGCGTACCGCCGCGATCAGATCGGCCGGCGGGGCGTCCTTCAGCAGGAAGCCCGAGGCCCCGGCGCGCAAGGCCTCGTACACGTAGTCGTCGATGTCGAAGGTGGTCAGCATCAGCACCCGCGGCCGGTGCACCACCCCGGGCGGCGGTTCGAGGATCTCCCTGGCCGCCGTCAGTCCGTCCATCTCCGGCATCCGTACGTCCATCAACACCACGTCGGGATGCATGGAGCGGGACACCTGCACCCCCTGCCGGCCGTCCGGGGCCTCGCCCACCACGTCGATGTCGGCCTGCGCGGACAGCAGCGCGGCAAATCCCGCCCGCACCATGGCCTGGTCGTCGACGATGACCACGCGGATGGTCAACTGCGCTCCTCGTACGTCTCGTTCGCTTCGCACGCCGCGGCGTTCCCGTCACCGCCGCGCACCGGCAGGCGCGCGGCGACCCGGAAGCCCCCGTCGGGCAGTGGCCCGGTGTCCAGCGTCCCCCCGGTCAACCGTACGCGCTCCCGCATCCCCACCAGACCGTGCCCCGTGCCCGGACCCCGCGGCTCCACCAGCGCCTCCCGGTCCGCCGGCCCGTTGACGACGAGCACCAGCACTTCGTCCTCGTCGGCCGTGACCGAGACCCGGGTCGGTGCGCCCGGCGCGTGGCGCACCACGTTGGCGAGTGCCTCCTGCACGATCCGGTACGCCGACAGGTCCACCGCGGGCGGGGCCGCCTGCGCCGCGCCGGCCGCCAGCGACAGTTCCACCGGCTGGCCCGCCCGTACGGTGGCCTCCACCAGCTGCTGGAGCCGGCCGATCCCCGGCTGCGGAGCCCGCTCGCCGGCGGCGGCGCCGTCGCCTCCACCGGGGCCGTCCGCGGGACCCGCCCCGTCGGGGGCCCGCAGGACGCTCAGCAGCCGGCGCATCTCCGCGAGCGATTCCCGCGCGCCGGCCGCGATCGCGGCGAACTCCTGCTGCACCGGTTCCGGCATGCCCGGCAGCCGGTAGGGCGCCGAATCGGCCTGCACAGTGATCACCGACATGTGGTGGGCCACGACGTCGTGCAACTCGCGTGCGATCCGCGCGCGTTCTTCCAGCAGGGTGCGCCGGGACCGTTCGGCCTCGCTGATGACCTCCTGCTCGGCGATCCGCCGGCGCGCGTCGCCCAGCCCGCGCAGGGCGCCCGCCAGCGCCAGCACGACACCGGCGAGCACCAAGAGCAGCGCTGCGCTGTTCATGGTGTGCCGGGGCTGGAAGAAGCCCAGCACCGCACCGACGACGCCCGTCGCCAGCCACACCCCGACCAGGGTCCGGACGGACTCGCGCAGCCCCAGGCAGGCCATCAGCACGAGGTAGCCGACGATGGCCATCGGCGTCCACGGCCAGGGGTGTCCGGCCACCTCGTCGGCCAGGGCCAGCGGGACCGCACCGGCGGTGTCCGCCACCAGGACGAGCAGCCAGGCGGGCAGCGCCCGGGTCACCGCGAGAAGCAGCGGCACCGTCTGCGCCACTGCGAACGCGCCCGCCCAACCCCCGTTCATGCCGTAGTCGTTGGTGAGCACCGATATGGTCGTCGGCAGCAGCGCGACCACGAAGACCCCGGTCACGAGGTAGGGGAGCGCGCGCTGCCAGGCCTTGGGAGCCCGTGCGAACAGCGGCGGGGTCGGAGCGGCGCCGGCGCGCAGGGCCTCGCTGATTCGGGTCCGGGCGCCGGGCCCCCACGGGTCGGCGGTGCGGGCGGGCGCCCCTGCCGGGGGGTGGCTTCCGGTCCGTTCGCGGGCTCTGTCGCTCATGATCGCACCAGCCTATGATCCGCCGGGCCCGCGAGGGCGCCGGGGTACGCTGCACCCGAGCCGATCATGGGGGAGATGTTGGCATGGGCGGGGCGGCCGCGCTGGAGAAACTGGTGCCGGTGCTGCTGGCCTTCGGCGGCGGAGTCCTCCTCGCGCGCCGCAGGGCCGTTCCGGCAGCGGCGTCCAAGGTCTTCTCCGACTACGCCTTCCTCTTCGCGGTGCCGTGCTATCTCTTCGGCAACATCTACACGAGCGACCTCGCCACCCTGTTCGACCGGCGGTCGATCAGCGGCTACGCAGCGGCCGCGACGATCGCCGCGGCGGCCGTCGCGCTGGCGGTGGTCGCCCGGGGGCTGCGGGAGCCCCGCGATGTGGCCTTGCGCGTGATGGCCGCAGTCCAGGTGAACACGGCCTACTTCGCCGTCCCCGTGTTCATCACCGTCTTCGGGACGGCCGCGCCGATCTTCCCGATCCTGCTCTTCCAGGTCTGCGTCCTGTCCCTGGTCGTCATCGCCCTCATGGAGCTGGGCCGGTCCGCCCCCGACGGGGCCGGACCGGGCCGGCGGCTGTACCGGGCCGCCGGCACCTCGCTCACCACCCCGCTGGTCCTCGCCTGCAACACGGGCATCCTGCTCAACCTGTTGTCGGTGCGGGTTCCGGCCGTGCTGCTCGACGGAGCCGCCTTCGTCGGCAACAGCGCCTCGCCGGTGGCCCTGTTCGCCCTCGGTCTGCACCTCGGCGGGGTCGGTCTCCGCCTGCGGGGCACCACGCGCGAGGAACTGGCCCTGATCGGCTTCAAGTGCCTGGCGTTCCCCCTGCTGACGTGGGCGGTCTGCGGGCCGGTCTTCGGTGTGCGGGGCGACTGGCTGGCGTACCTGGTTCTGATCGCCGCGATGCCGACCCAGCAGAACCTGTTCATCTTCGCCCAGCGCTACGGCGTGGGCGTCGACCTCGCCGCCTCGGTCGTGATCAAGACCTCGCTCGTGTCGCTGGTGCTGCTGCCCCTCTGGCTGCGGACGTTCGCCTTCTGAGCGGCCCGCGGTACGAACGGCACCGGTGTTCACGTACCCCCGGGCGGGACCGGCTCGTTGATCCGGCATGGAACTGCCGACCATCGCGGCGCCGGGCGTCGGGGAACGGGCCGACGCCGCGGCCGATGCCGCCTGCCACCTCTACGACAGCGTCGCGCCCTGGGGGTCCGGCGCGCCCGGCGGGTGGAGCCGGACCGCGGCCGAGGACGCCGCCGAGGCGATCGAGACCACCGCGTACGCCCTCGCGTCCGCCGCGCCGGGCGCCGAGGTGGTCCTCGCACCCGTCCACGCGGCCTTGGCCGACCTGCGCCGCCGGCTCGGCCTGGCGCCCGCCGAGCCGCTGACCGGCGACGGGCTGCCGGCGACCCCGCGTTCGGTCGGCAACCCGCGGCGGACGCGGTGGGTACGGGCCCTCACCGCGCCTTCGCCCCGGCAACCGCCTTCTCGTACAACTTCCTGATGTCCGTGCCGAAGGAGGAGCTGTATGACACGTCGGGCGTGTTCCCGCCCGTCTTCCAGCCGCCGATGACGCCGACCACGTCGCCGGTTCCGGTGCGGTCGTTCAGCCGCAGCAGGAAGGGGCCGCCGCTGGTGCCGCCGGGGTAGCCGGTGCAGGCGATCCGCAGGAACGAGCCCGGGATCCGGGCGTCGGTGCTGGTGTACTTCGTCGTCCGGTTCACGCACCGGCGCGGCCGGGCGGCGGTGGACGGGTGCCCGATGAGCGTGACCCGCGCGTGGGTGAAGCCCGCACCGGTGACCAGTCGGTTGCCGCCGACCACGTCCTGCACCCGCCGCCCCTTCGGACCTGGCCCGACCTGGGCGAAGGCCACGTCGAGCGCGGCCGCGCGGTTGACGCCCTGGGTGCGGTAGCGCTGGTCGATCCAGATCTTGGAGCGCCCCGCCGCCGTGCGCACGACCGGGAACATGCCGAAGGGCCGCGGCGTGGCCCGCGTGTACCGCGGGACGAAGGCCACCTGCCGGGTGTCGGCCCCGAGCAGGCAGTGCGCGGCGCTGATGACCAGATTGCGGCCGGGGGAGGCGACCACGCTCGCGGTGCAGAAGTAGGAGCCGCCGCCCTTCACGAGGAACATCCGGCCGACGACCGGAAGACCGCCGAAGTCCTGCCCGACACCGGGGCCGGCGGCGGGGATCCGGGGCTGGGCCGGTCCGGCGGGAGGGGGAGCGGGTGCCGGGAGGGGGACCGGCGCGGTGGGGGAGGGCGGCGGCGTCTCCGGCCGCGTTCCCGCCGGTCCCGCCGGTGGGACCGGTGGGACCGGCGGGACCGGAAGCGGCGGCGCAGGTGCCCCGGGTGGGGCGGGCGACGGCGGTACGACGGGGGGCCCCGGTGCCACGGCCGCCTCCGGCGCAACGGGCGGCAGGGGGCGGGCCACCGCCATCCGCTCGGGCGTCCAGAAGGACTCCGCGTCGTGCGCGCTCCAGCGGCCCGGGGCCACCGCGGCGGCGACCTCCGCCCCGGCCACGGGCAGCGGCCCCGCGGACACCAGCAGGGCGGCCGCGGCCGCGGTCACCGTCAACGTACGTCGCATGCCGGACACTCCCTAAACGGCCTGGGGGAAACGGAAGAGCCGGTCCGGATCGTGGGTACGCCGGACCTCCTCCAGCCGGGCGAGGTTCGAGCCGTAGTAGGCCTCGCGCCAGCCACTGAGCTTCGGGTCGATGTAGTTCTGGTAGGCGCGGCCGCTCGCCCACGGGCGGAGGTCCTGCCACAGCCCGTCGAGCCAGGCCTCGTGCCGGGCCGTGTCGGAGGCGGAAGCGGATTCCGGCCAGTAGACGAGGTACTGGGCGAGGAAGGCGCTGTCGCGGTGCGCGAAGGCGGTGTCGCCGACCGCGACCCGGTTCACGGCGCCGCCGCAGACCCCGTCGAGCTGGACCACGCCGAGCCCGCCGCGAGGAGCGTCGGCCCCGTATCGCCGGACGGCGTCCAGGACCGCGCCGATCGCCGCGTCCGGCAGACCCGCGCCGTCCCAGAAGTCGGAGCGGGCGGCGTACGAGTCCCTGCCGAGGCGCCCCCGGGGATCCCGACCGGGCAGGATGCCGGGCAGCCGGCACTCCGGAGCGCTCAGGTCCAGGCACCCGGACATGGCCCGCAGGGTGTCCCCGTGGCTGCGTACGACGATCCAGCTGTCCTGCGGCACCGCGCCCACCAGGTCGGACAGCCGCGTCAACTGACGTTCCAGTTCCTGGCGTCCGTCGAGGCACACCACCCGGACGGAGGGCGCCACCGCGGTGGCGCCGCGCGGCCCGGACGCCGGCCCGGGTCCGGGTGCGGACCCGGACCCTGCCTCGACCGTGAACTCCACCTGGCTCCAGAACGGGTCCGGCAGACCGCCCAGCCAGCGCTGCCAGCCGCGCAGGACGTCCGCGGAAGCGGCGGCGGGCCAGTGCAGTTCCGCGAAGGCGCAGTCGCCGGCGGGGTGGGTGCGGAAGCGGAACTCGGTCACCACGGCGAAGTTGCCACCGCCACCGCCGCGCAGCGCCCAGAACAGGTCCGGATCCCGGTCCGCCGCGACCTCGCGGACGGTCCCGTCGGCGGTCACCACCCGCGCCCCGGTCAGCCGGTCCGCGGTGGTCCCGTACGCCCGGGAGGCCAGGCCGAGGCCACCGCCGAGCGTGAGCCCGGCGATGCCGACGGACGGGCACAGCCCGGCCGGCACGGCCCGCCCCCGGGCGGCGAGGGCGGTGTGCACGTCGCCGAGCCGGGCGCCCGCCCCGATCCGTACGCGGTCCCCCTCGACGCTCACCGCGGCCATCGCTCCGGTGTCGACGACCAGGGCGCCGGTTCGGGCGGACCAGCCGGCGTAGCTGTGCCCGCCGCCGCGCGGTACCACGGGCACGGCCGAGCGCCGGGCGAAGTCCAGGCAGACGGCGACGTCCCCGGCGTGCGCGGGATAGGCCACCGCGGCCGGCGCGACGGTGTCGTAGCGGGGCTGGAACAGCCGCCGGGCCTCCGGGTAGTCGCGGTCCCCCGGAAGCACCAGCCGCCCGTCGATCCCGCGGGCCAGTGCGCCGAGGTCGGGGCCCCCGGCCGCCGCGCCGACGGTGGCGAGGACGGCCGCGGCCGCACCGCCGAGGACCCGGCGCCGAGGGAGGCTCATGCCTCCTTCCTGCCACCGTCCACCCGGATCCCGGTGCAGGCGGGTCCCACGCGCACCGCGCTGACCCCCGAACGGCGCATCGCGGAGGCGGTTTCCACTCGTCGGGCCCGCGGCCCGGATCGCGCTCGCATGAACGCCCGAACCGACCCCCGCCCGGCGAACCCGCCGCCGTAGGCTGCCCCCCATGAGTCTTGTGGACCTCACAGCGCACGCCGAAGAGTTCAACGCCGACCCGTACCCCTTCTACGAGGCCCTGCGCGCCGCCGGCCCCGTCCACCGGCTGGTGCTGGGCGGTGAACGCGCCTGGTTGGTCGTCGGCCACGAAGAGGCCAGAGAGGCCCTGAACCACCCGGCCCTGTCGAAGAACTGGCTCGGATCCGAGCTGATCGAGGTCACGCAGGTCCCCGCCGTCGCCACCAACATGCTGGACACGGACCCGCCGCACCACACCCGGCTGCGGCGTCTGGTGGCCCGCGAGTTCACCGCCCGCCGGGTCGAGTCCCTGCGGCCCCGGGTCCAACAGATCACCGACGGGCTGCTGGACGCGATGGAGGCCCTGCCCGGACGCCGGGCCGACCTGATCGCCTCCTTCGCCGTACCGCTGCCGATGACCGTCATCTGCGAGCTGCTGGGCGTCCCCAACCTGGACCGCGCCCGTTTCCGCTACTGGTCGGGCGAGATCGTCGCCCCGCTCGACGGCGCCGGCGCGGACCCCCGCGTCCTTGAGGAGATGACCGCCTACCTCTTCGAACTCGTGGCGGCCAAGGCCCAGGAGCCGGGCGAGGACCTGCTCAGCGCCCTGATCCGGACCCGCGACGAGGACGGCGATCAGCTCTCCCCGGACGAGCTCATCGGAATGGCCTTCCTGCTGTTGGTCGCGGGCCACGAGACCACCGTCAACCTGATCGGCAACGGGGTGCGGGCCCTGCTCGCACATCCCGGGCAGCTCGCCGCGCTCCGTGCCGACCCGGACGGGCTGATCGGCAGCGCGGTGGAGGAGATGCTGCGCTACGACGGGCCGGTGCAGCATGCCACGTACCGGTTCGCCGACACCGATCTGGAGCTCGGTGGCGTTTCCATCCCGGCCGGATCCTCCGTCATGGTCGCCCTCGCCGCCGCCGACCGAGATCCGGCGCGGTTCACCGCGCCGGGGCTGCCCGGACCGGAGGTGTTCGACATCCGGCGCACCGGCCAGGGCCACCTGGCCTTCGGCCACGGCATCCACCACTGCCTCGGCGCACCGCTCGCCCGGTTGGAGGGCCGTATCGCGATCCGCTCGCTGCTGGAACGTTTCCCCGGCCTGGCCGAGGACCCGGAGGCCGGACCGCGCGACTGGCTCCCGGGCACCCTGATGCGTGGCGTGACACGGTTGCCCCTGTGCTGGTGACCCGGCGCCTGGATCGGTCCGGGGCGGCGGACCGTGTCGGCACCCGGTCGTGCCCGAGGGGTGCAGGGCGTCAGGGAGCCGGCGTTCAGAGGGGGTGCGGGGCGTCAGGGAGCCGGTGGCCCGAGGGGCGGCAGGCGGCGCTGGAGCAGGCAGAACTCGTTGCCTTCGGGGTCGGCCAGGACGTGCCAGTTCTCCGTGCCGTCCTGGCCGATGTCGACGGGCCGGGCACCGAGGGCGAGCAGCCGTTCCAGCTCTGCGGCCGGGTCCCGGTCAGTGGCGTTGACGTCGATGTGCAGTGGGAGCTTGCCGGTCCGCGGATCGTCGCTCGGGCTGAGGACGAGCGTGGGCTGCGGGCCGCCGAACCCGGCGCCGGGCGGCCCGATCTCGATGCTCCCGTCGTCCTCGCGGCCGAGCTCGACGTAACCGAGGACCTTGCCCCAGAACTCGGCGAGCCGCTCGGGCTCGGCACAGTCCAGGACCAGCTCACTGATGCGGCATGCCATGCCGGGCAGTGTACGGAGCCGCCCCGCCGATCGCCGAGGGCCGGACCGGCCGGGCTGCCGGGCGGGTGGACAGGTGACCACCGGTCCGCCTCGAAGCGTCCTGTGGCCGCGGTTCCGACCGACCGGCAGCGGTGCGCGATCAGGGGCGTCAGCCCCGGCGGCGGGCCGTCGGCCGCCGACCGGCGAGGCCTGCGGCCGGGGGTGGTCCGGGGGTCCCGGACGGGTCCGCGTGCCGGGCGGAAGCGGCGGCCGGCTCCGAGCCCGTCCGTCCCTTGCGGGCCAGCAGGAAGGCCTGCGGGGAGGTTTCGCAGGGGGTCGGTTCGCGGAGGAGGCGGGCGACCTCTGCTAGGCCGGCCCCGGACAGCAGGGCGGCGATGCGGTCCGGCGGTATCCGGTACACGTCCAGGCCGACGGGGTCCCCGGCCGTGCGTTGCGGCCGGGACCGCTCGTCGCCCGGCTCGAAGGCGATCAGGGCGTGACCGCCCGGCGCCAGCACGCGCGCGAACTCCGAGAAGACCGAGGGCAGTTCCGTGGGCGGCGTATGCACCGTGGAATACCAGGCGACGACCCCGCCGAGCACCCCGTCGGCGATGTCCAGCGCGGCCATCGACCCCACCTCGAACCGCAGCCCCGGATACGTCCGGCGGGCCACGGCCACCATCGCCGGGGACAGGTCCACGCCGAAGGCACGCACCCCGATGCCGTCCAGATGTGCCGTCACCCGCCCCGGACCGCAGCCCAGGTCGGCGACCGCGCGGCCAGCCCCGCCGTCCTCGCCGCGCACGCACGCGGCGAATGCGGCCAGCATGGCTCTGTCCAGCGGCTTCCCGGCCAGTTCCGTGCGGTGTCGCCGCGCGTGGTCGACGGCGACGGCGTCGTAGTACGCCCGTACGGAGTGCAAGTACGAGGAAGCTGTCATGCCCCTGAACAGTAGCCCGCCCGGGGCCCCGGATCATCCTCCGCTCAGCGGATTGGGCAATTCCGCCCACTGGTCGCCCGGGACGTCCGGGCTCAGCCGCATGAGGGTGAGGGCCTTGGTGGGCAGCAGGCCCGTGAGCAGGGCCTCGGTGTCGGAGGTGGCCGGCAGGCCGGCCACCTCCGCGAGCACCTCGGCGAAGACTCCGGCCGAGCCCGCCGTGGCGCCGAGCGCCCCGGTCAACAGGGACCCGAAGAGCTTGCGGCGCAGCACGGCCACGTCGTCCGTCACCAGCCTGCCCGACAGCGGCGGCACCGGCAGTCCGTGCGCCCGCAGCCGGGCCGGGCTGATCCGGATGTCGGCGAGGTCGCGGTAGACCAGCCGCAGGGGCGCGCCCGTGGGGGACAGGACGACCAGGAGGTTCTGCCCGTGGGCCTCCAGCGCCACCCCCAGTTCCAGCACCTGCAGGCACACCGACAGCGCGAGGCGGGCGAACCGCGCCCGCCACGCCGCTGACCGGGCGGGCGGATAGCAGGCCAGGGCGGCCACCGGCAGCACGCGCTCACCGGCGGCGGCGTCCGCGTACAGCTCGGGCGGCTCGCGCAGCACGGCCGCGAGGTCAGGGCTGTGCGCGGTCGCCGCTCCCAGCGTGCGGGTGATGTGCAGCCGCCCGTCGAGCCGCTCGGCCAGCCCCTGCGCGAAGCCGGACACGGCCGCCGCCGTCTCGATGGAGTACACCGAGATGTCCCGGACGGAGGAGGTCAGCCGGGCACTCAGCGCGGTCTTCACGTGCGCGCCGTCGTCGGCGGGAGCCAGCGTGCGCAGCGCCATCAGCGGGTGGGCCGCGAAGCCGGACCGCACCCGCTCGCGCCCCACTACGTGCGCCGCCTGCCACGGATGTACCGGGACCAGGATCCGCCCGTCCTCCCGCAGCCGCTCCGGCCAGTTGCCGGTGACCAGACACTCCTCGGCCCGCACGGGGACCAGGCCGAGCTCCACCACCGGCCGGTGCTCGGGTGCGTAGGCCAGCTCCTCGGCGACCGAGAAGCCGGGCCGGGAACGGCAGTTGGGATGGTAGGGATGGCCGTCGACCACCCGCTGCTCCCACTCCCGGGTGCTCTGCGGCACAGAGTCCTGCCCGTCGGACGGCTGTCCGGCCCGGGAGAGGGCCAGGGAGGCCGTACTGGCGTCCAGCTCGGCAGCGAAGTCCTCCCCGTGCGGGATCCCGAGGGCGCGGACGAGCTGTCCGGCCCGGTGGTGGGCCGTGCCGTCCAGCAGCAGCTCCTCCACGTAGGGCCGTGTCGCGTACGGGTCCGGCGGTGGACCCTCCAGCCGGCCGCCCCCCGCCAGCAGCAGCGTCAGCCCGTCCGGCGCCCCCTTCCGGCCCGCGATCCAGGGCAGGGGCTCGAAGGCCAGGGCCCGCCACAGCCGGGTGAGCACGGCCGCCCGGGCGCCGCCCAGCGAGGCGGCGTAGGCGGGCACGAGCGCGGGCCGTACGGCGGCCAGTTCGGCGGCGACGGCTTCTTCGGCCGCGGAGGAGGGAAAGGGCATGCTGGGCTCCGCCTTCGGAATGGCGCTTCGAGTTTCGCTTCGAATGTCGCTTCACGGGATGATCAAGTAATCATTGCGGATACCGACGATCACGGCCGGTGGTCCCGCTCCGCGGACCTCCTGCCCACCGGATGGACCGAATGGAACCAGTGGACCTCAACGCCGCCGCAGACGCCTACGCCGCCACCCCGCTCCTGAACTGCCTGCTCCGCGAGGCGGCCGAGCCCGCGGGGCCGGACGGGCCCGCCGGCACGGCCGTCCACCGGCTGCGGGGCAGCGGGCGGCTGCTCCGCGTGCGTGGCGGCCGCCGCCCCGTGTGCCCCGAACTGCGCACGGCCAGCGGCTGGCACCCGCTCCGCCACACCGAACTGGTCAAACTCGTCTCCGACGAGCTCGGCCGGTTCACGGGCGTCACCAACGACGAACTGCCGGTCGAGATCACCGACAGCCGCGACGCGCTCGCCGCGCTGCTCGCCGCCCGGGCCTGCGCGGAGCCCCCGGCCGACCCGTATCTGCTCTCGGAGCAGTCCCTGGTGATGGGCCACCCGCACCACCCCGCCCCCAAGGCCCGCGGCGGGGCGCCGGCCGGGAGCTGGCTGCCGTACGCACCCGAGGCGCACGCCCGCTTCCCGCTGGTCTTCCTGGGGCTGCGCGAGGACAGCTGCTGGGAGGAGGGGGGCGCGGCCGCGACCGGTGCGATCGACTCCCTCGCCGATCTCCTCGACGGGCCGCGCCCTCCCGCCGGCTACCGGTTGCTGCCCGCCCACCCCTGGCAGCTCCGCCTGGCGGGGGACCGGCCCGCGGTGCGCGAGGCGTTCGCCGACGGGCGGCTGCTGCCGCTCGGTGAGAGCCGGCGGCCGGCCTGGCCCACCGCGTCCATCCGGACCCTCCACGTTCCGGATCCGTCGGCGGACCTGTTCGTGAAGTTCAGCCTCGACGTGCGGATCACCAACGACGTGCGCCGGCTCTGGCGGCACGACCTGCTCAAGCTGCGCCGGACCGACGCGGCCGTGGAGGCCGGGTTCGCCGCACTGCGAGAGGCCGGCTCGGACGCCGCCTGGCTCGCCGACCGCGGATACCGCACCGCCGCCTTCGCCTTCGAGGAGCTCGCGGTCCTCGTACGCGACGGCCTGCGCGCCCACACCGTGCCCGGAGGCACCCCGCTGCTGGCCGCAGCGCTGGCGGAGGGCGGTCCCGGAAGCCCTCCGCCGGGTGCCGGCGACCCGCTGGCGTGGTGGCGGGCCTACCTGCGCCAGGTCGTGCCGCCGGTGCTCGAACTCTTCGCCCGGCACGGCGTCGTACTGGAGGCGCACCTGCAGAACACCCTGGTCGCGGTCGACGCGTCGGGCATGCCCGTGCAGGCCCTCTTCCGGGACGCCGAAGGAGTCAAACTCCTCCCGGACCTGTCGCGCGCGGACGCCTGGCAACGCCTGGTGTACTGCCTGGTGGTCAACAACCTGGCGGAGATCGCGGGGGCGCTCGCCGGCCGGTACCCGGACGTCTCACCGCTCCTGTGGCCCGCCGTACGGGAGGAACTGCTGCGCTACGAGGAACAGCGCGGGCTTCCCGAAATCGCCGCGCTCCTCACCGCCCCCGCGCTGCCCGCGAAGACCAACCTGCTGCTGCGCTGGACCCGCGCCGACGGGGCGGACGCCCGCTACCGCCCCCTGCCGAACCCCCTGCGTACCTAGGGTCTGTCCGTCGCCTCCGTCGCCGGGCGCGCGATCCGGGCGGGTCCGGCCGACGGCCCGCTCCCGGGCGCCGGGCGGTGAGGATAGGTTGGAGGGGTGATCGATTTCCGCCGGGGCGCCCCGGTCGCAGGCAGCCTCGACGTCGTCTGGCACGCGGGCTGGCCCTCCCCGAAGCACGACCCGGCTCCGGAGATCCAGGTCCACGCCTACTCCGAACACACGGTGATTCTGCGGCAGAACAAGTCCGTGCACTTCGAAGCTCCGTTCCTCTTCCTGCTCTTCGGCAACGAACGGGCCCTGCTCCTCGACACGGGCGCCTCCACCGACCCGGCCCACTTCCCCCTGCGGGACACCGTCGACCGGCTCGTCGCTGACTGGTTGGAGCGCCATCCGAGGCCGGGGTACTCGCTGGTGGTCGCCCACACCCACGGGCACGGCGACCACGTCGCGGCGGACGGGCAGTTCACGGACCGGCCGCGCACCACGCTGGTGGGCCCCCGGCTGGCCGAGGTCACGGCCGCTTTCGGTCTCACCGACTGGCCGCACCGCACCGGGACGTTGGACCTGGGAGGTCGGGTCCTCGACCTGATCCCCGGCCCCGGCCACCACCGGGCCGCCCTGGTCTTCCACGACCGCCACACCGGCCTCCTGCTGACGGGCGACTCCCTCTACCCCGGGCGGCTCTACATCGAGGACCGGGAGGCCTACTCGGCCACCGTGGACCGGCTGCTGGACTTCTGCTCCACCCGGCCGGTCCGCCACGTCCTCGGCTGTCACATCGAGATGACCGCCACGCCGGGCGAGGACTATCCCAGGGGCACCACGTACCAGCCGGACGAGCCGCCGCTCCAGCTCACCGCGGACCATCTGCGCGCCCTGCGCAGGGCCCTGGACGAGACGGCGGACCGCCGCGGCACGCACCCCTGCGGGGACTTCGTCCTCGTCTACCGCGATTGACGCTCGGGTCGGGCGGCGCGGGGTCGGGAACCGGCCAAGGTGGGCGACGTGCCCGATCCCCTCTCACTCAAAGGTATAGACCAATGCTAGGTTGGTCGGGCAGACCGCGCAGTCCTTGACCGCCCGTCAGAGGAGAAGCCATGCCCTCCCCTTCACGGGGCGGCGGCCCGGCCGCCGTGCCCAAGTACCAGCGGATCGCCGCAGCGCTGCGCCGCGATCTCGACCGAGCCGCGCGCACCCCCGGCGGAAGGCTGCCCTCGGAGCGCAGCCTGGCCGCCCGCTACCAGGTCAACCGGCAGACCATCAGGGCCGCGCTGCAGCACCTGCGCGAAGGCGGACTGGTCGTGACCGGGCGCCGCGGCTCCCGCCCCGCCGTCACGGCCGAGGTCCTCCCCACGGCGGCCGATCCGGTGGACTTCGGGCCCGCGTCCCCCGCGCCCGGCCCCACTCGGAGCTGGGTCACGGTGGTCACCGTCCCGCCGTCGATCGCCGTGCCGCTCGGCATGTCCGGCGGGGAGCGCACCCTGGTCCATCACCGGCGGGAGCAGGGCCGGGCGGGGGAGACCCTCCGGCACGCCGTCACCTACTTCAGCCCGGACGCCGTCGCGCGCACCCCCGAACTGGCCGCCTGCCGCAACCGGGCGGAGCACTCCCGCGACGCGGACCCGGCTCCTCTCCGGGGCTGGCTGGAGCGGGTCTCGGCGGCCGGGCGGGTCGCCGAGACCATCACCATGACCCGCACGGTCCACCCGCCGGCCCCGGGCCCCGCCTGCGGCCTGACCGTACGCCGTACTGTCCAGGATCCTTCCGGCAGGCTGCTGGCCGTGACCGACCTGGCCTTCCCCACCTGGGACCACCTGACCTTCCATCGCGACCGCCGCCACCCCGCCGTTGCCGGATTCCGCGTCCTGTAGTCCGGCCGCCCGGCCGAGGCGGCGCGGTCGCTATCCGGCCGGGCCGCCGCGCTCAGGGCACCAAGGCGCGTTCGGGCGTCCCGGTCTCCGATGCCGGCTCGGCCGCCGCCGGCCGGGGCTTCGCGGGCCACCACAGAGACCGGCCCAGGAGCACCGCGCACGCCGGGACCAGCACGATCGACAGGACGAAGGCGGAGAGCAGGATCCCGAGGGCCGTCGCGAAGCCGATCTGCTGGGTGGCCGCGACCGGATTGACCGCGAGGCTGCCGAAGGAGGCGGCCAGTACCACCCCGGCCGTCGCGACGGCGGGCGCGGTGTGCCGCACCGCCCGAGCCACCGCCTCCCGGGCCGGACCGGGCCGCTCCATCTCCTCCCGGATCCGGTCGGTCACCAGGATGTTGTAGTCGGTGCCCAGCGCGACCACGAACAGGAACAGCACCAGTGGCAGCGTGAAGGCCACACCCGGCTGGTCCAGCCCGTGCTGGAAGACGAGCGCCGCGGCACCCAGCGTCGCAGCGAATCCCAGACCCACCGCCAGCATCAGGATCAGCGGGGCGAGGAGGCTGCGCAGCAGCAGGAAGAGGATGAGCGCGATCAGGGCCGCCGCGACCGGGAACACCAGCCGCAGGTCCCGGTCCACGGCCGCCGACACGTCGGCGAACACCGCCGCGGTGCCGCCCACGTGGGCCTCGGTGCCGTCCGGCCGGCGCGCGGAGACCGCGTCGCGAACCGTGCCCGATGCCAGGTCGCGGGCCTCCTGGCCGTGCGGGTCGACGTTCGGGAACAGGTCGAGGCGGGCTGCCCGACGGTCCTCGCTGAGCACCGTCGGGGCGACCTGCCCCACCCCCTCCAGCCGGGACAGTGCGCCGGACAGACCCTCGACCCGGCCGACGGTCAGCGGTGCGCCGTCCGACGTCGTGACGTAGACGCTGATCGGGTCCGACACCCCGGCCGGCATCGCCCGGGAGATCTCGGCCGCGGTGGCCGCGGCGGCCGTCGGCTCACCGCCCGCGTCACCCGACCCGTAGTCCATCCGTATGCCGGCCATGCCGGCGGCGAGGGCGCCGAGCAGGAGGACGGAGGCGACGGCCGCCGTGAGGGGACGCCGGGCCAGCCAGGTGCCCAGCCGGGCGGCCGAGCCGCCGCGGGGCTCGCGCCGGTGGGCCTGGGACGGCCAGAACATCCTGCGCCCGGTGACCGCGAGCAGGGCCGGCATGAAGGTGAGACTCCCGAGCAGCATCACCAGCACGGACGCGGCGATGGCCGGACCGAGCACCCGGAACTGTCCGAAGGAGGCCACTCCGAGCGTGGCGAACGCCGCGACGATGGTGAGCGCCGCCGAGGTCACCGCCGTACCCACGCGCCCGGACACCTCGGCCGCGGCGGCCTTGCCCGACTGCTCTGGCCTGCGGCGCAGCTGCTCGCGGAGGCGGAACAGCAGGAAGAGGAAGTAGTCGATGCCGATGCCCACCAGCACGACGTTGATGAGCTGAGGGGTGGACGGGTCGAGGGCGGTACCGGTCAGCATCGCGACACCGACTACCGTGCCCGTCGCGGCGCCGCCGATGACGGACACGGCGATCAGCGGGAGCAGCGCGGCGAGCACGCCGCGGAACACCAGGATGTGCAGCAGGACGATCACACCGAGCATCACGACGCCGATCACCCGGGCCCGGCTCTCCTCGGCGTCGACGCCGTCGACGGCCGAGGCGAGCCCGCCCGTGAAGCCGGTCCGGAACCCGGCCTCCGCGAATCCGGCCCGTGACTGCTCGCGAAAGGCCCGGTAGGTGTCCTGGACTCCTGGGTCCATGGGGTTGCCCTTCAGCTCCACGGACAGGAGCCGGAAGCTGCGGTCGGGAGCCGTCACGAGTCCGGCGACCTCCGGGGTCTGCGAATGGTCCTGGGCGAACGGCACCTCCTTCTCGGGTGTGGGCATGACCACCCGGTGGCGTCCCTGCTCCGCGGCCTCCTCGTCGATGCGCCGCTCGTCGTCGGCGCTCAGCTGCGCCCCGTCCGGTCGAGCCACCAGCACGGTGAGCGTGTTGGCGTCCGGTTCCACCCCGAACCGCTCCTCGGCGACCTTCAGGGCCGCCGCCGAGTCGTAGGACGGAGGCAGGAAACTGCCGGTGCTGCTCTGGGTGGCGCGGAAGACGAACGCCTGGCCGGCGATGGCCAGGGCGATGCCGAGCACGGCCCAGAGGGCTATCACCTTCCACGGATTCCTCGTCGAGAACCCGGTCAGGGCGCGGATCACGGTACTCCTCAGGTTGCGGGCGGACCGGGGGCTCCCGGCCGGTCTCCAGACCATCAGGAGCGGGCGGCCGACACGTCGGCGCACGGGAGGAACCGCACCCGGGAGCAGGGTCCGGGGTCCGGCCCCGACCAGGACCACGGTCCTGGTCCGCGGCAGGCCCACGGGACGACGGCAGCGGTCCGCCGGGCTGCCAGAATGGAACGAGAGGAACCGGCACGAACCGCTCCCCGCACCGGTGGGAGGCCCGCCGGCGGGGAGGACCGGCAGGGATGGACACAGGCGCCGACAGGCTGCGCTGGACGCGCAACGACGCACTGGTGGCCCTCGGGGTCGCCGCGGTGGACCTGTTGGGCTTCTCGCTCGGCATCCGGACAGAGGGGGCGTCCGTGCCCGTTCCGGCCGTCTGCGCGCTGGTGGCGGCGGCCGTGTGCCTGCTCGCCCGCCGCAGCCGCCCGGTCGCCGTGCTCGCGGCGGTGCTGCTCCTGGGGGTCGTGCCCAACTTCGCCGTCCCGGATGCCGCACCGCACATCCCGCTCGGCCTCGCCGTTGCCCTGTACTCGGTGGTCCGGTTCAGCAGACCCGCGGTCGCCGCGTCGGCCGCCGTCCTCACCGTGCCGCTGGCCACGGTGGGCCAGGGCGGCCGGCTGGTACCGGCCGGCTGGACGCTCGTCGCCGGCGCTGCGGCCACGGCCCTGGTCGCCGGCGCTGCCCTGGTCGTCAACCGCTGGCATCGGGAGGCCGCAGCCGACCACGCCCGCCGGGCCGAGCGCGCGGTTGCCGAGGAACGCCGCCGGATCGCCCGCGAACTCCACGACATCGTCGCCCACTACATCACCGCCATGCAGCTGATGGCGGGCGGCGCCCGGGCCAATCTGGCACACGACACCGAGGCGGCCCGCGAGGCCCTCGTCAGCCTGGAGGACTCCGGCCGCACCGCCCTGCGCGAGATGCGCCAACTCCTCGACGTGCTGCGCGCCGGAGAGGAACCGGACGACACCCCTCCGGCGCCCCAGCCGGGCGCCGCCGACCTGGAGCGGATCGTCACCGAGTCACGGCTGGCGGGCACCGAGACGGACTTCACCGTGGGCGGCACCGTGCGCCCGCTGCCGCCCAGCGTCGGCCTCACGGTCTTCCGCATCGTGCAGGAGGCGCTCACCAACACCCGCAAGCACGCCGATCAGGCCCGGGCCCGGGTGCGGCTGACCTACGGACGGGACGAGATCTGTGTGGAGGTGTGCGACGACGGGGCCGGTGTGTCCCCGCCGCCCGCCCGGCCCGCAGCGGCCACCGGGTACGGTCTGATCGGTATGCACGAACGCGTAGCACTCCAGGGCGGAACCCTGGAGGCGGCCGCACGGGACGGCGGCGGATTCCGGGTGGCGGCCTGCCTTCCGGCACCGTCGGGGCGGGGCGGCGAGGGCGGGGAGCCACACCGATGATCCGCGTGCTCATAGCCGACGACCAGCCGCTGGTCCGGCGGGGTCTCGCCCTGATCCTCGGCCCCGACCCCGAGATCGAGGTGGTCGGCGAGGCCGAGGACGGCGCCCAAGCCGTCACCCTCGCCGGGGAGCTGCGGCCCGACGTGGTGGTCATGGACATCCGGATGCCCGTCCTCGACGGCGTCCGGGCCACAACGGAGCTGGCACGGACCCTCCCCGACGTCCGCGTCCTGGCGCTCAGCACCTTCGACATGGACGAGTACGTCGTTTCCGCCCTGCGCGCGGGAGCGTACGGCTTCCTCCCGAAGGACGTCTCCCCGGAGGAACTCTCCGCCGCGGTCCGCACCGTGTACGACGGCGAGGCGGTCGTCGCACCCCGGCTGCTCACCCGGCTGCTCTCCGCCTACGTACGCACCCCCGCGCCGGCCCGCCCGGCCGCGGCCGCCGTGGCGTCCGTCCCACCCGGGATGACTCCGCGCGAACGGGAGATCTGGCGGCTCCTGGCCACCGGCCTCGACAATACGGAGATCGCCGCGGAACTGGACATCAGCGTTTCCACGGTCAAGAACCACATCACCGGCGTCTTCGGCAAGCTGGGCGTCCGCGACCGTGCTCAGGCGGTCATCGCGGCCTACGAATCGGGCCTGGTGGAGGCAGGTTGCGGGAGCGGTTGATCACCAAGTGCCCGCAAGAGGATCGGAATCCTCCTGGTGTCCCTACCTCTGACCAGCCGGAACACTGGATGATTCGCCCGTGCGGAGGAGGCCTCGGCCATGGCACAGTGCGATCAGCCCGCCCGCACGACCAGGGAGCCACCATGCGCGATCCGCACGTCACGCCGCTCGCGGCCGCCCCCGGCTGCCTGCCCGGGGCCGGTCCGCTGCCGTGCTGTCCGGTGTGTGGCGGAGTGCCGGAGCGCATCTCCTGGCGCCAGCGACCGGCACAGCCGGTACGGCTGGTCTTCGACCCCTGCGGTCACCACTGGAGCACCCCCGCTCCGCCCGTCCTCGCGGTCACCCCACCACGGGCGCACGGTCACGCCGACGCCGGCTGAGCCGACGGATGCGCGTGCCTCGTACCCGCCCGGGAGCACCTGAGCGACCCGGTCGCCGCCGACCGCGATGCCGGCCCTGGTGGAGTCGCGTTTCCAGGTGCTGCCGGACGCCGGACGGTGCGGGGGCACAGCCGGGCCGGGCGCGCCGGGCCCGACGGGGAAGGCCGCGGGGGAGCCCGCCGGGGCGGTCATGAGCTCCTGAGGACGACGAGCCGGCGGGTCGCGCGGGTCATGGCGACGTACCGGTCCACGGCTCCCTCGATCCCCTGGCCGAACCGATCCGGGTCGACGAGGACGACCAGGTCGAATTCGAGCCCCTTCGACAGCGACGGCGTCAGCGAACGGACGCGCGGGGTCGGCCGGAACGCCGGGTCGCCGATGACACAGGCGATCCCCCCGCGGTGCGTGCTGAGCCAGCTCTCCAGGAGCGGTTCCAGGTCGGTGACGGATCCGTGGACGACGGGGATGCCGCTGCTGCGGATGGACGTCGGTACGTTGGCATCGGGGAGCACGGCCCGGATGGCGGGCTCGGCCTCGGCCATGACCTCCTCCGGGGTGCGGTAGTTGATGCTCAGGGAGGCCACCGTGATCCGGTCGAAGCCGACGCGTTCGAGTCGATCCGTCCAGGACTCCGCGAACCCGTGCCGTGCCTGGGCCCGGTCGCCGACGACCGTGAAGCTCCGCGATGGGCAACGGGCCAGCAGCATCTGCCATTCGGCGTCGGTCAGCTCCTGCGCCTCGTCCACGACGACGTGCGCGAACGGGCCGGCCAGGAGGTCCGGTTCGGCACCGGGCAGCGCGCTCCGGTCGACCAGGGCCTCCTGGAGGTCGCGACCGTGCAGCATCCCCATCGCGCCCTCGCTCTCGTCGATCTCGACGTTCTGCAGCAGACTGTCGATGACGTCGGCCCTGCGTGCGCGCTCGGCGGCCGCGGCCGCCTCGTGCCGGCGCCGGCGCACGGATGCCTCCGCGTCCCCCAGCCGCTGCCGGGCCGCGTCCAGGAACGGCAGGTCGGACACCGTCCAGGCTTGGGCCTCCGCCCGCTGCAACCTGGCCACGTCCTCGGGCCCCAGCCAGGGCGCGCACCTGCGCAGGTAGGCCGGCACCGACCACAGGTCCCCGACGACGTCGGTCGCCTCCAGCATCGGCCACGCCCGGTTGAGGGCCCTGGTGAACTCCCTGTCCTGCAATAGGGACCGCCGCAGCAGCTCCGGCGGGACGTCGTGGCCCTCGCCGCCGTCCTCGTGCCGGGCCATGAGGACCGTGAGCAGTTCCTCCAGGATCTGCTCACGGGCCTCGTTGTGCGGGGTTCCCGGCTCCACCGCGTCGAACGCCGCCGCCCAGTCGTCCGCGCTCAGCCAGACGTCGGACCAGTGACTGGAGACGGTCATCCCCCGGGTCGGCGGTTCCTCGTGGACGCGGACGGCCGCGTCGATCGCCTTCACCAGGTCCGCCGAGGACTTGAGCCGGGCCACGGCCGGGTCGCGCTCTTCCGCCGCCCCGGCGCCCTCCGCCACCAGGTCGCGCAGCGTGCAGGTCTGTACGCCCTCTTCGCCGAGGCTGGGCAGCACGTCGGCGACGTAGGCCAGGTAGGGCTGGTGCGGGCCGACGAACAGGACGCCGCCGCGGCGGTGGCCGAGGCGGGGGTCGGAGTAGAGGAGATGGGCCGCGCGGTGCAGTGCGACGACGGTCTTGCCCGTACCGGGTCCGCCGTCGACGACGAGGGCGCCGCGGGAGCCCGCCCGGATGACGGCGTCCTGGTCGGCCTGGATGGTGGAGAGCACGTCGCGCATCCGGGGCGACCGGTCACCGCCCAGGCTGGCGATGAACGCGGACTGGTCGTCCAGAGCAGCGTGGCCCTCGAGCGCGTCGGTGCTGAACACCTCGTCCCAGTAGTCGCTGATCCGGCCACTGGTCCAGCGGTAGCGGCGGCGGCTCGCCAGCCCCATCGGGTCGGCGTGGGTCGCCGCGAAGAACGGCTCGGCCGCCGGGGCGCGCCAGTCGAGCAGCAGCCGGCGCCCCGCGCTGTCGGTGAGGCCGAGCCGCCCCACGTACACGGGCTCCCGGCCGTCGGCCGGGACGATGCGTCCCAGGCACAGGTCGAGTCCGAAGCGGCGCAGGGTGCGCAGGCGCGCGGTCAGGCGGTGGATCTCCGCGTCCCGGTCCATTGCCTCACGGCCGATGCGTCCGGGTGCCCTGCGTTCGGCGTCGAGGCGCGCGGAGAGTTCGGCGATGGACTGGGCGAGGCTCTCCGAAACGGCCGCGAAGTGCTGTTCGTCGCCGTCGGTCAGGGCCGGGTCGGCCTTGGGGGAGAGGTGGTCGGGAAGGTCGAACGCGCTGCGGGTCCGCGGGGCGGCCGGAACCGGCTTGACGTCGCCGCACGATGGGTGAACCGGCAAGAACGCATGCACTTCGTGAATCTCCCATTTCTGCAGCTTCTGGTTTCGGTGCGCGATTTTGCCCCGCCGACGGGGCCTTGCCGCAAGCCCCCCGGTGCGCTATAAGTTGAGAGTGGCAAGGAGTGGGTTCACCTCCTTGACTCTTCTCGTCGACCTTCTCGTCGACCTTCTCGTCCGCTCAGGACGCTTCCCGCAGCCCCGTCCGTCGCGCCTCGACGCCTGCCCACTGCTGCCCGGCACCGCTGCACCGACCCTTGCCGCGTGCGGTTTCCGGGCACCCGCACA
Organism: Streptomyces sp. NPDC058880; assembly: GCF_042742535.1. Taxonomy (NCBI): domain Bacteria; kingdom Bacillati; phylum Actinomycetota; class Actinomycetes; order Kitasatosporales; family Streptomycetaceae; genus Streptomyces; species Streptomyces sp. NPDC058880. The sequence goes on along the minus strand of NZ_JBHYMC010000053.1, from coordinate 25,568 downwards.
TGTCTGATGGATGCTCAAAGATGCTTGAGCGGAAGCCATTTCGAGCAGAATTCTTCAAGCGGGCGGCCCTGAACGCTATCTTGCCGGGTGCATGCCAAAGAGCTGTGTCCGTCTCCGGACCGCACGAGGAGCTGCCCCATGAGACTGCCAAGCTTCAGCAGGAGCCGACGGGTCCCCTTATCCGGACGGCCGCGCACACCACGGCGACGGGGCCCCCGCACCCCGGGCACCGCCCTGCTCGCCGCCGCCCTCGCCGTCGCGGGACTGGCCGCCGCCGGACCACTCGTCGCACCCGCCACCGCCGTCCCCTCGGGGGCCACGGCCACCGCGGGCGATGTCACCGGCTTCACCCGGTCCGGCAACACCTTCACCATCACAGCCTCCAGTGGTGCCAAGGCCCGCGTGGTCGTCGCCCGCGCCGACATCTTCCGCCTCTGGCTCTCGCCCGATGGGACCTTCACCGACGACCCGGCAGGCTCCGACCTCGCCGTCACCACCGATTTCGGCTCGGTGGCGGCAACCCACAGTGACGCGGGCGCGTACCACCGGATCAGCACGGGCTCCCTCTCGATCAGGGTCGACAAGTCGCCGCTGCGCTTTTCCGTCTACCGCGCGGACGACACCACCCCCGTCTGGCAGGAGACCCGGCCCACCAGCTGGACCGGCAACCGCACCACACAGCACCTCGCCCGCGGCGCGGACGAGCAGTTCTACGGCACCGGCCTGCGCCTCGGCGCGTGGGCGCTGCGCGGCCGCACCGTCCCCATCGCCGTCGACAACAAGTGGCGCGAGAACGACAACGCGAGCCCCGCCCCCTTCTACATGTCCACCAACGGCTACGGCGTGATGCGCAACACCTGGGCCCCGGGCTCCTACGGCTTCAACGCCCCCACCACCCTCACCCACGACGAAAGGCGCTTCGACGCCTGGTACTTCACGGGCGACTCGCCGAAATCCGTGCTCGACGCCTACACCGACGTCAGCGGAAAACCCTTCCTGGCGCCGCTGTGGGGCTTCGAGCTCGGCAACGCCGACTGCTTCAACGCCTCCAACCCCGACTACCAGGGCGACCACGGCCGCCCCCGCCACCAGAGCACCCCCGACGTCGTCGGCTACGCGTCGGACGCCCGCGCCGCCGACATGCCCTCGGGCTGGTTCCTTCCCAACGACGGCTACGGCTGCGGCTACACCGCACCACTGAAGCCGACCGTCGACGCCCTCAGGGCCAAGGGCTTCCAGACCGGCCTGTGGACCTCCACCGGCCTCGGGGCCATCACCGACGAGGTGGGAACCGCCGGCAGCCGTGCTGTGAAGACCGACGTCGCATGGATCGGAAGCGGCTACAAACACGCCTTCGACGGCGTGCGGCAGGCCGTCGAAGGAATCGAGAAGAACTCCGACGCCCGCCGCTTCGTCTGGACCGTCGACGGCTGGGCGGGCACCCAGCGCAACGCCGTCGTCTGGACCGGCGACACCTACGGCACCTGGGACGACATGCGCTGGCACGTCCCCGCCATCACCGGCGCGGGCCTCTCCGGCCTCAACTACGCCGCCGGCGACATCGACGGGATCTTCGGCGGCAGCCCGAAGACGTACACCCGCGACCTCCAGTGGAAGGCCTTCACCCCCGCCTTCATGACCATGTCGGGCTGGGGAGCGGTCAACCCGTCCGCCAGCTACCGCGACAAGCAGCCGTGGCGCTTCGCCGAGCCGTACCTGTCCGTCAACCGCAAGTACCTGCAGCTGAAGATGCGACTGATGCCCTACCTCTACACGATGAGCCGCGTCGCCCACGAGACCGGCGTTCCCAGCACCCGTGCCATGGTGCTGGAGTATCCCGACGACCCGGTCGCCCGCGGCAACGCCACCAGCGGCCAGTTCATGGCGGGCGACTCCCTCCTCGTCGCCCCCGTCGTCTCCGACACCGAGGTCCGCGACGGCATCTACCTGCCCGCCGGCACCTGGACCGACTACTGGACGGGCCGCACGTACGCGGGCCCCGGCTGGCTCGACGGGTACCCGGCCCCCCTCGATATCCTCCCGCTGTTCGTCAAGGGCGGCGGCATCGTGCCGATGTGGCCGCAGATGAACTACACGGGGGAGAAGCCGGTCTCCACCCTCACCTACGACATCCACCCACGTGGCGCCTCCTCCTTCAGCCTCTACGAGGACGACGGCCGCACCCGCGCCCACGAGTCCGGCGCCTACGCCCACCAGCGGGTCGACGTCACCGCGCCGACGACGGGCACCGGCACGGTCACCGTCTCCGTCGGCGCCCCCACGGGCAGCTACGCAGGCAAACCGGCGGCCCGCGGCTACGAGTTCACCCTCCACGTGTCCGCCGCGCCCACCGCCGTCACGGTGGACCGGGCCGCCGTGCCGCGCCTGGCCTCCTCCTCCGCCTACGACTCCGCCGCCACCGGCTGGTTCTTCGATCCGGCCGACCGTGAGGGCGTCCTGCGGGTCAAGACCCGCACCACGTCCGGTGCCTTCACCGTTTCGGCTGCCGGCACCGCCGTCCCCGCCGCCGAGCCCCTGCCCTCCTCCGCCCCGATCGACCGGGCGGGTTGGTCCCTGATCCACGCCGACAGCCAGGAGACGGCCGCCGAGAACGGCGCCGCCGTCGGTGCCTTCGACGGCGACCCCGCGACGATGTGGCACACCGCCTGGTCCTCCGGTACGCCCGCGGCGCTCCCGCACGAGATCCGGATCGACCTCGGCGCCCGCTACACCCTCGACTCCCTCGGCTACCTCCCGCGCCAGGACGGCGGGGTCAACGGCCGCATCGGCGGCTACGAGGTCTACGTCCGCGACACCGGCGCCGACTGGGGTGCGCCGGTGGCGAGCGGCACCTTCGCCGACACCGCCGCCGCCAAGACCACCGTCCTCGCCCCGAAGACCGGCCGCCACCTCCTCCTCAGAGCCTTGACCGAGGCCGGCGGCCGCGGCCCCTGGACCAGTGCCGCCGAGATCACCCTCACCGGCCGGGCCGCCGGGCCCCCGGAGCGAGCCGCCCCCGACCACTGACCCCTGGCCGCCGCCGAGCACGGCCCGGCACTCCCGCCGGGCCGTGCTCCCGCAGCCATGCGGCCGTGCTGTCCGACACGGAACCTCCCGGGAACCGACTTCGGGGTGGTGGGTCGGCACCCGTCCGCACCTCTCGCCGGGGGTCCGGACCCCGTGGCGAAGGCGGGGACGGGTTGCCGCCCGGGCCCTGCACCGATCCTGATGCACCCCAAAACCCAAGTCAATCCTCTGGTTTGCTCCCCACATCCAAGGAATACCTTGGGTCTCATGACCCTCGACGACCTCCGCGTGTTCGTGGCCGTCTGCCGCGCCGGCAGCCTCAGTGCCGTCGCCCGCGACCTCGGCTGCACCCAGTCCGCCGTCAGCCAGCACGTCCGCCGTCTGGAGAAGGAAACCGGTACCGGCCTGCTGGAGCGGCACGCCCGCGGCGTCGTGCCGACCGAGGCCGGCCGTATCGTGCAAGCGGCCGCAGCCGACGGCATCGCCGGCCTCGACGGCGCCCTGCGTCGCGTGGAGGACCTGGTACGGGGCGGCGGCGGCAGCGTGCGTGTCACCACGGGCGCGACGACCGTGCGGCACTTCATGTCCGAGGCCGTCGTCTCCTTCCGTCGCAGTCACCCCGGGGTGAGCCTGGAGTTCCAGACCGAGAACTCCAGCAGCGGCTGCTTCGACGCCCTCGCCTCCGGCGACCTCGACCTCGCCTGGATCACCATCGGCGGCCCCGTCCGCGGCATCGAGCAGCGCCCCGTGATGGAACTGCCCTGGGTGCTCGCGGTCGGCGCCGACGACCCCCTCGCCCGACGGGACGCACTCACCCCGGCCGACCTCGCCGGGATCCGTCACATCCGGCTGCCCCGGAACTCCGCCTCCCGGGCCCACCTCGACGCCGCCTTCGCCGAGTCCGGCATCCACGTGCGCTCCGACACCAGCGTGGCGGACTGGGACACCGCCCTGCTGCTCGCCGAACTAGGCCTGGGCCATGCCGTGGTGCCGGCCCTGCCCGGCTGGCAGGTCCCCGGCTCCGACGGCCCGCTGCGCCTGGTGCCGGTCCCCGCCCTGCCGCCGCTCGCCGTCGGCTGGGCCGTCCGCCGCTGGGCGGCCCTCGCCCCGCCGGCCCTCGTCTTCGCCGACGAGGTGGCCCGCAGCTGCCGGGCGCGCGCGGCCGGGCAGCCGTGAGGCCGCCGCCAGACCGGCCGCCGCCAGCACGGCCAGGGCCGTCAGCGACGGCCCCCGCACCCCGGTGCCCGCGGCCACCGCGATGCCCAGGGCCGGGCCCACGTTCATGGCGGTCTGCTTCAGCCCGCCGACGACCCCGGCGTATTCGGCCGGGGCCTCGCCGACCACCGCGCCGGTGGCGGTGACCATGACGGTGGCGAAGCCGGCGCCGAGCACCGCGAAGGCGGGCCCCGAGGCGGAGCCCAGCCCGGCGATCCCGGCGGCGACCAGCGCCGTACCGGTCAACGCGGTCCGGCGCGCCCCGAACCGCCGCAGTGCCATCCCCGCCGCCGGAGCACCGGCGATGATCGCCACCGTCAGCGGCAGCACCCGCAGTCCGGTGTCCAGCGGGCCCAGCCCGTAGACGTCCTGGAGCCGGAACGTCGCCGTGAACAAGGCCCCGAACATGCCTGCGGAGACCACCAGCAGCAAGGCCATCGAGGCCGTGACCGCTCGGGCCCGGGCCACGGCCGGGGGGAGCAGCGGCCGCGCCGAGCGCCGCTCACGGCGTACGAACAAGGCTGCGAGCCCGGCGGCACCCGCGAACCCGAGCAGCGTCGACGTCGCCGTCCATCCGTGCTCGGGCACGCCCACCAGCGCGTGCACGAAGATCGCGAGGGCCGTGGCGAGCAGAGCCGCGCCACCGAGTTCCCACCGTCGCGCCCGCGCACCCGCCGGCGGCGCGGGGGTCCGAACGGCGAGCGTCAGCGCGGCGGTCAGCACGGCGACGGGCACGTTGAGTACGAACACGGCCCGCCAGTCCCACCAGGCCGCCAGCAGACCGCCCAGCAGTGGACCGGCGGCCGCGGCCGCCCCGATCGCGCTGGTCCGTAGGGCCACCGGCGTGGCCAGCCGCTCGGGCGGATACGCCAGCCTCAGCAGCGCCAGCGTCGCCGGCTGGAGCAGCGCACCGAACAGGCCCTGCACGGCGCGCAGTGCGATCACCCAGCCCACGCCCGGCGCTGACACGATGCCCGCCGAGGCCGCGGCGAACCCGAGCACGCCGACGAACAGCAGCCGGGCGTGCCCGTACCGGTCACCGAGCCGCCCGGCGGGCACCAGGAACGCGGCCACCGCCAGTAGGTAGGCGGTACTGGTCCACTGGACCTGCGCGACGCTTGCCCCGAGGTCGCGGCCCAGGCTCGGCTGCGCCACCGCCAACACGGTGCCGTCGAGCGCGACGAGCATCGCTCCGGTCACACTGACCAGCAGGGTGGTCCGCTGCCTCACGCGGGAGTACCCCCGAGGTGCGCGTCGACGGCCGCGTCGACCAGCCGGTCCGCACCCACGGCCGGGTCCTCGCCCAGGGCCAGGGGCAGGCTGCCCCAGCGCCACAGCTGTGCCACGCCGTGCAGGTTGGCCCACAGCGCGGCGGCGGTGAGGGACGGCTCGGCCGCCCCGCATCGCGCGACGAGCGTGACGAGAAGGGTGAACAGCGGCAGGGTCGACTCCCGCAGCCGCGGCTCGTCCGACGGGTCCCGGCCCGTACTGTCGAGCAGGTCGTGGCGGAACATCAGCTCGAACATTCCGGGGTTCTCCCGTGCGTAGCCGACGTAAGTGCGCCCGATCGCCCGCACCCGTTCTCGCGGCGGTGCCTGCCCCGCCGCGGCCTCCAGCGCGCCGACCTGCTCGCCGAGATCGGCGAAGCCGCGCCGGGCGATCGCCGACAGCAGGGAGTGGTGGCTGGGGAAGTACCGCCGCGGCGCCCCGTGCGAGACCCCCGCCCGTCGGGCGATCTCCCGCAGTCCGAGGGCTGAGGTGCCCTCGCTCGCAACGAGCTCGGCGCCGGCGTCGATCAGTCGTTCCCGCAGATGTCTCTCCTGGTTCATGGACTCTTGTCTACCAGCGGGAGTAGACAGTGTCTACCGCTCGCGCCGGGGGTCGGGCCGGAGCGGCGGCCGCTGACGGGACGCGCGGCGCGGCGCGGAGGATGATGGTGGGGCGGGGGCCCGAGGAGGAGGTGCACCTGCCATGACGGAGCACGACGGCGGTCCGTCGGCACGCACGTTGGAGGAGGGCCGGCTGCTCAAGGAGCTGGAGGCCATCCACCGCACGCGCCACGAGACCCTCTTGTACGGGTCCGACGACGCCCTGGTCACGCACACGAAGCGGATGAACGAACTGGAGCACGAGTACGTGCGCCGCCATCCGCAGCGAGCCCAGACCGCCGCGCGCACCCGATCGGGAGCCCGCGCCCGCACCGACGGCGAGCGCAGGGAACGGCCCATGTGATCAGGGTTCGTCCCGTTCGGCCGCCCGCGGGACGACCGCTTCGTGACGTGCTGCCGAGGTGTCGTCGTGGGCCCTGTTGGGCCGCCCGCGGGACGACTCCTCGGTGAACCGGCGCGACGGCACGTGTGTGCCGCCGTCCCGGCGGCGCCCCCTGTCCCGCCCTGCCTGTCCCGCCCCGCCTGTCCCCCTATCCCTGCCTGCCGTTCCGCGCCCGGCCCGGCGCTGGTGGCGGCGACGCGGACCGGTCGAGGAGGGCGGTGGGAGAGGAATCGCCGGCGGAGGCCCCTTCGGTCCACCAGTTATGGGTCGCCTTTGGCTCGAATGAGACATTCTTGTATCGTTCGAGGCGAAGGAGGCTCGATATGGCGCACGAAGAAGAACCGCTGAACGGCGCGGCACGCGTCCTCGCCGGCGACCACAGCTCCTCGATGGTGCGGATCGCCGCCGGAGCCGGCACCCGCCGCGCCGCGCCCGGCCGTCGCCGCGCGCCCCGCGAAGCCCGGCCGGCGACCGCCGCAGGCCGGCCGGTCGAGGTGGTCGACTCACGCGACGTCACCGTGCGCGCCCGCCCCGGCTCCTGGGCGGAGCGGACCGCCGGCCCCGGAGGGCCCTCGCCTTCCCCGGCCCCGGCGGGCGGCCGGGACGGCTGCGGGCCACCCGCCCGCCGCACTGGATCCGGTACGCCCTGCCAGGACCTCGCGACGCAGTTCCCGAGCGTGCACGGGACGGGCACCTCGCCACCCGGCAGTGCGGCCGTCCGGATCTGACCCCCTTCCTCGGCGGACGCAGCCCCTCGCGCCGCCTTCCCCGCCGGCCCTGCACCCCGACCCGCCCGTCACCCCGTACAGACCCCGAACGGAAGCCCATGCACACCCCCACGCCGGACCCCCGCAGGTGGATCGTCCTGGCGATACTCTCGGGCAGTCTCCTGCTCATCTCCATGGACACCACGATCCTCAACGTGGCTTTCCCCTCGCTCGTCGGCGACCTCCGGCCCAGCGCCGTGCAGCAGCTGTGGATCATCGACGTCTACGCGCTCGCCCTGTCCGGCCTGCTCGTCACCGCGGGTGCCCTCGGTGACCGCTGGGGCCGCAAGCGGCTGCTCATGGCCGGCTTCGGTATCTTCTCGGCAGCCTCGCTCATGGCCGTGTGCGCCACCGAGGCGTGGCACCTGATCGCGGCCCGAGCCCTGCTCGGCATCGGCGGCGCGGCCATCATGCCCGCCACCGTCTCGATCCTGCGCACCGTCTTCACCGACGCCCGGGAACGCGCCTTCGCCCTCGCCGTCTGGGCCGCCGTGTTCGGTGGCGGCATGGCCTTCGGACCGGTCGTCGGCGGCCTCCTGGTCCAGGAGCACGGCTGGCACTCGGCCTTCCTCCTCAACCTGCCCGTCGCCTCCGTCATCGTCGCGGCCGGCCTGCGCTACCTGCCCGAATCGCGTTCCCCGCGCAGCACCGGCGCGTGGGACTGGTGGGGTGTCGGGCAGTCCGTCGTCGGCATGCTCGCCCTGGCCGGCGGCATCAAGCAGCTCGGCAAGGGCGGGGTCGCCGACCCCCTGCCCTGGGCCCTGCTGCTCGTCGCGGCCGTCGCGCTGACCGTCTTCGTCCGCCGCCAGACCAGGATCGACAACCCCCTGCTCCAGGTGCGGCTCTTCACCGAGCCCGCCTTCAGCGTGGCCGCCACCGCGATCTTCCTGCCCATGGTGGGCATGGGCGCGATCCTGTTCCTGGTCACCCAATGGTTCCAGTACGGCGAGGGCTACGCCCCGTTGGAGGCCGGTCTGCGCCTACTGCCGGCTCCGCTCGCCCTGATCGCCGCCTCCATGGTCGCGCCCGCGCTGATGCAGCGCTTCGCGATCCGCCACGTGCTCGGTGCCGGACTCGTCGTCCTGGCCGCGGGCATGGCCCTGCCGTGGACCCTGCAGCAGTTCACCGACCTCGGCTACCCGGCCTTCGCGGCCGCTCTGACCGTCATGGGACTGGGCGCCGGCCTCGCCACGACCGTGGCCTCGGTGACGCTGGTCTCCGCCGCCCCGGCCGCCGAGGTCTCCAGCGCCGCCGCCATCGAGGAGACGTGCTACGAGCTCGGCTCCGCGATGGGGGTCGCCGTCCTCGGTTCCACCGCGGCCGCGCTCTACCGCGGCAACCTGCCCGACCTCGCACTGGACGGCCCGACCGCGGCCGCCGCACGGGACTCCGTCGGTGAGGCGGCGCACATCGCCGAACGGCTGGGGGGCGTCGTCGGACAGGCCCTGCTCGAGACCGCCTCGCACGCCTACACCCTCGCCATCACCCCGGCGTTCCTGATGGCGGGCGGTCTCGCTGTCGCCGCGGCTGCCACGACCTGGACGCTCATTCCCCGCGATCTGCGGCCCACCGAGAACCACTGATCCGACCGGGCCGGAACGCGGCCGCGGGCGCTGGGCCCAGGGTGGTGGTGCCCGGCGCCGCCCGGTGCCCCAGGCCCGTGCGGTAGGCGTCCAGGGCCGCCTCGACCCGGCCCGTGCGCCGCAGCAGGTCGCCCAGCAGCCGGCACAGGTCGGCGAGGTCGCCCGTGGCCCCGCTGCGCTCCAGCAGCGCCAGCGCCTGTACGTAGTGCTCCTCAGCGGATTCCGTCTCACCACGCTCCTCGGCCATCAGGCCGAGGAGCCGGTGCGCGCCGCCGGCGTGCACGGCCCCGTGGCTGTTGCCCAGCTCCAGCAGCGCCGCGAGGAGCCGGACGGCCTCCTCGGTCCGGCCCAGGCGGCGCAGTACGTCCGCCAGCTCCACCTCCACCTGGGCCGTGTAGAGGCCGGCGCGCCGGGCCGACAGCATGTCCCGGGCCGTGCGCAGCTCCCGCTCGGCCGGGCCGAGTTCCCCGTTCTGCGCCAGGACGTAGCCGCGCATCCAGTGGCAGTGCGCCAGGTCCGTGCTCAGCTGCAGCCTGCCGTAGATCGCCTGTGCCTGCGCCAGCGAGGCGTCCGCTTCGGCCACCCGCCCTTCGGCGAGGAAGGTCCGGGCCACCTGCCGGTGCATGCCCGCCACCAGCGCCGGATCGCTGGCCCGGGGGGCCAGGGCGAGTGCGAGCTCGGCCGAGCGGGCCGCCCGCGCGTGGGCGCCCATGTCCATGTAGGGACCGATGACCGCGGCGTGCAGCAGGACCAGCGCGTCGGGATCGGCCAGCCCGCTCGCGCCCAGCTCGTCGATGGCGGACTCCAGCAGGTAACAGGCGTAGCGGAGCTCGCCGGCGAGCAGGTGCGCCACGGCCCGGCCGCGCAGCGGGCGGACGCGGTGCGTCAGCGGCTCGTCGGCCAGGAGGCGCTCGGCCTCCTCGAAGTGCTCGATGGCAGACTGGAGTTCACCGGACTCCAGGGCGCACTCGCCGAGCCCGAGCCGTGCCTGTGCCTGTTCGGGGACCAGCCCGAGCTCCGCCGCCTCGGTGAGCAGGCGGCGGTAGCGTACGGCGGCCTCGTCGGCCGCGCCGGTGGTGAGCGTGCGCTGCGCGTCGGTGAGGGCGAGACGCAGTTCGGTGGCCAGGTGGGCGGGGCGGCCGGTGGCCAGCTCCTCGTACGACGTGCCCAGGCGGCCGGCAAGAAAGCGCAGCGCGGTCTCGGAGGGGCGGACCTTGCCCGACTCCAGCGTGGAGACGTAGGCCGAGGTGTACGACGGGTGTGCCAACTGCTTCTGGGTCAGACCACGTTCGAGGCGCATGCGCTGGACCCGACGGCCGATCTCGCCCGGTTCGTCCATGAAGTACCCCCTGGTTGCTCGAAGTCCCCAGTATTCAGCCGGAGTACGCCATTGCGCACCTCCCGCGCCCCGCCTAGTTTAAGCAGCCGATTCAACACGCTTATCCATCTGCTTAACTTCCTGTCCCGGGGGAGGACTTCATGGATCCGGTCACTGGCGGGGCCATCGGACGGGCGGCCCGCCGCCCGGTCGGGCGCCCGACGCTGCGGACGCTGCTCGCGATCCTCTGCGTGAGCGCCGCGCTCGCGGCCGCGGGCCCGGCGGACGCGGCGGCCGACCCGGCCGGGCTCCGGGTGGAGGTCGAGATCCCCGGGCCCGAACAGGGCGGTGACGCCGGATCCGGGCATGCCCTGGTGCCCGCTGCCGACAGCCCGGCGAAGAGCGCGGGACGGCTCACGGAGGCCGAGCGGTCGGCCGACGGCGAGCTCACCAAGATCATCGACAACGGCTCCACCGCGGACCGCCTCGACGTCGTCGTCATCGGGGACGGCTACACCGCGGCCGAACTGCCGCAGTTCCACGCGGACGCCGAGCAGAAATGGGCCGAGGTGGCCGCAGTCCAGCCGTACACCACCTACCGAAGCCTCTTCAACGTCTGGACCGTCGACGCGGTCTCCCGCGAGTCGGGCGTCTCCGGCGACCCCGACCCGGAGACCGTCCGCGACACCGCCCTCGGCTCGTACTTCTGGTGCGAGGGCATCGAACGGCTGCTCTGCATCGATCAGCCCAGGGTCGACGCGTACGTGGCGAAGGCGCCGGAGGCCGACCTGGTCATCGTGCTGGCGAACAGCGCGAAGTACGGCGGAGCGGGCTACAACGAGCCCAGCGCCACCCTCGGCTACGAGGGGATATCCACCGCCTCGGCCGGCCATCCGAAGTCCGGCCAGGTCGCCATCCACGAGACCGGCCACTCGCTGGGCAAGCTCGCCGACGAGTACTTCTACCCTGGCGTGCCGGACTACGAGAAGTACACCGGCCCCGAACCCGCCGAGTCCAACAGCTCGGGCCTGACCGCCGACCGGATGGCCTCCCGGCGCGCCAAGTGGTACCGCTGGCTCGGCGAGGAGTCCCCCGACGGGGGCGAGGTCGGGGCGTACGAGGGCGGCAACTACTACGCGACGGGGCTGTACCGGCCCACGGACAGCTCCCTCATGCGGACCCTGGGCAAGCCCTTCAACCTGCCCGGAGTCGAGGCGATGATCGCCGGCTTCCACCGGCACGCGCGGATCGCCACGGCGGTCACGCCGACGGACCGAACCCTGAGGCTGCGCAACACGGCCAGAGTGACTGTCCCGAGGCTCTCCGGAGCGGACGGCCGGCAGCTCGTGGTCCGCTGGTACCTGGACGGCAGGGAGCTGGCGAGGTTCGCGGGGCGCACCGAGGTGTCGGTGGCGGAACTGTGGCTCTTCGACCTGCGGACCCACCGCCTGTCGGTGACGGCCGAGGACCGCACGCCGTCGGTCCGCGACCCGAAGACCATCCGCGCCCTGCGCTCCACGGTGGAATGGCAGGTCAGGCTCTAGGCGCGCCGGGCCGTCCCCGGCCGCGCACGGCCTCGTGCCCGGCTCACCGGGTGCCGGGCGCGGCGGCCCGTCCCGGAGGGTGCGCGTGCATGCGCCGAGGGGTCAGCGCGGCGACCAGTGGGCGTCCCGCCCGGTGAACGCAAGGAGCTTCTCCGCGCGACTCGCCCCCTCCGGAACGGTCAGCGGCGGTGCGTACTTGCCGAAGGAGTCCCGGACGAAGTCGACGATCCTCGCCGCGATGTCCTCCAGGGCCTCGGCCATCTCCTCGGTCAGCGGCAGGTCCTGCCCGGTGGCCCGGGCGATGTCCCAGGCGTGGATGCCGGCGTCGAGTGCCGCGGCGGCCGTGCCGGCATCGGCCGGCATCGGTCCCATCGGGGTGGGAACGCTTTCGTCGCCCCTCCTTGACTCCCACGCCGCCAGCGTCTCCTTCAGCACGGCCGCCAGTTCCGCGACCGGGTCACCGCTGGTCGTGTCGGGGGGCTCGAAGGGGTCGGTCGCGGGCGCGACGCCCGTGATCTGCATGACCAGAGCTTGCTGGTCCAGGCGTGCGTGGTTGAGCACCTGACGCACCGTCCACCCGGTGCACGGCGTCGGATCCCCCCATGCCGCGGTGGGAACACCGCGGACGGCGGCGAGCAGGTAGTCGTGTGCGTCAGCGAGCAGTGTGAAACCGTCGACGGCCATCCGTCGCCCTCCCGTGTTCCGGCATCGGACCGCCACCATAGATCGCTGCCGGACAGGACGCCCGGCCTTTCGCCGAGTGGCGGGGCGCCGGTCCGCCATGACGGGCGTCCACCCGGCGGGGCGGGTGCGCCCCGCCGGACGGCGGTGGGACCGGTCGTTCCCGCCGGGCCGGGCCCGCGGCACCGGCTGCACGGCGGCCGGTGCCGCGGCGACGGGGGATCGCGGCGGACACCGGCCGATGCGCGGTCCCGCGGGGTGGGACTCGGGACTACTGAAACTCCGGACCAGTGAGGCTCGGACTACATGGGGTCCATGCCCCGGTCGTCCATCCGGCTCTCCTGCTCGCTCTGCTCCTGGAGGCGGCGGGCCTTCTCCTTCAGCCGGCGGCGCTCCTCCGGGTCGGTGGACCGCTCGGCGGCCTCGTTCAGCTCCTTGGCCTTCGTGCGCATCTGCTGGGACCGGCCGCGGGACTCGCCTGAAACGCTCATGATCGCTCCTTGTGTCCGTGGGGGAGAGCGGGCGGAATCAGCGAACCAGCACTGCGGTACGCCCGCATCTCGAAGCGTCACCGACGGTGATCCGCCGCGCCCGACCTGCCCATGGACGCCGGACCCCGGGCCGCGGTTGAACACGCGGTGGTGAGCCGAACGGACCCCGTCGCGGCCCCACACCCGCCAACGGCGCGCCCTCGCCCGGACGCGCGCCGGAGCGGCCACCGCGCAGGTCCGAGGGGGACGTACGCCCGGCGGGTGCGCGTCCGTCGCGCGAGCCGCCTTTCGCCCCCTACCGGGCCCCGGCCGCCTTCGGACATCCGGCGCCGCCGCGCCTGCGGCCGGTACGGGCCCGTGCGATCGGGTACGGGCCCGTGCGGTCGGGTACCGGCCCGTCCCGTCAGTACAGGCCGGGCCGGGCGAGGTCCTCGTCCGAATCCGCCCCGAGGCCGGTGGTGAGTGTGAAGAGCGCCCCGTCCGGGTCGCGGAGGGTCACCCACCGCTCCGTGGCGTTCGAGGTGATGTCCGAGACCATGCGGCCGCCGAGCACGACGGCCGCCTCGATCGCCGGCCGGAGCCTGGGCACGCGGAAGTGCACGTGCCACCGCGGCCGGGTGTACGGGGAGTAGGCGGCGAGCTCGACCGGACCGCTGTTGAGGCGGGCGACCGGCTCGCCGTTCTGCCGCAGGACGACCTGGTCCTCCTCGTAGGAGACCGTGCAGCAGCCCGGCCGGTCGGTGGCCCATTCCAGTACCGCGCCGTAGAACATCGCGGCGTCGAGGGCATTCCTGGTGCGCAGTTCCAGCCAGGCCGGCAGTGGACCCTTGCCGGCCCGCCAGTCCGCGGCCACATCGCCTTCCCAGATCCCGAAGACCGCGCCGTCCGGATCGGCGACGAGCGCCGCGCGGCCGCCGGACTCGAAGGACACCGGGCCGACCGCGATGGTGCCGGTCCGTTCCCGGATGCGGTCCACCGCGACGTCGGCGTCGTCCACCGCGAAGTACGGGGTCCATGCCGCCGCGACCCCCAGATCCGCGGCCAGCGCCCCGATGCCCGCCACCGGGACCCGGTTCAGGAACGCCACCGAGAACGCGTCACCGAGGCGGGCCGGCCGGAACCGCCACCCGGCCACCGCGCCGTAGAAGCGCTGTGCGGTCTCGAGGTCCCGCGTCATCAGGCTCACCCAGCACGGTGCCCCGAAGACCTCCCGTGTCGAAATCTCCACCGCATGCTCCGTCCCTGAGGCACCCGTCGTACCATTCTGGTCCTTATCGTGACGATCATCGCGGCCCGCGGCCGTCGAAGCGCACACAAAGTGGCCGAGAACCACGTTCCGTGTCGTTCCGTGTCGAGCCCCTCCGGTCCTGAGCGGCGATAGCCTCGGTACCGGACACCACCGCGCGGCGTCGGAAGGCAGGTCTCCCATGGCCGGATCCCAGGTACCCGTGATCGACCTCGGGCGGTGGCGGTCCGGCGGGCCGCAGGCGCGGGCCCGGACTGCTGCCCGCGTCGACGAGGCCCTGCAGGTGGCCGGGTTCCTGCTGGTCACCGGCCACGGGGTGGACCCCTCGCTGCCGGAACGGATCCGGGAGGCCGCCCGGACGTTCTTCCGGTTGCCGGCCGCCCTGAAGGAGCCGTACACCGTCACGGTCGGCGGCCGGGGCTGGCTGGGCCCGGGAGCGGAGGCCAACAGCTACGCCGAAGGCACCGCCTCGCCGCCCGACCTCAAGGAGTCGTGGTCCTTCGCGGCCGACGAACCGACCGGGGACCCGGCCGTGGACGTCGAGTGGTTCCGGCCCAACACCTGGCCGGAGGAGGCGCCGGAGCTGCGGCCGTTGGTGACCGACTACCTGACCGGGATGCGGGCTCTCTGCGACGAGCTGCTCGAACTCCTCGCCACCGCCCTCGGGCTCGCCGAGGACCGCTTCACGCGCCACACGGGGCACCCCACCTGGGGGTTCAACCTCAACTGGTACCCCGGGACCGAGACCGTCGGCGCGCCCCTGCCGGGCCAGTTCCGCATCGGCGCCCACACCGACTTCGGCACGGTCACCGTCCTCGACCGGCAGCCGGGCTCCGGCGGCCTCCAGATCCACACCGACGCCGACGGCTGGCAGGACGCCCCTTACGACCCGGCCGCGCTCACCGTCAACATCGGCGACCTGATGGCCCGCTGGACCGGCGACCGCTGGCGCGCCGGCCGCCACCGCGTACTGCCCCCACCGGCCGACGCCCCCGCCGAGGAGCTGATCTCGCTCGTCTACTTCTACGAATGCGACGCGCACACCCGGGTGGAGTCCCTCCCCGCCCCCATCGGCCGCGTGCTGCACGACCCCGTCGACTCGCACACGTACCTGCGGGAGAAGCTCCGGGCCATCACCGTTCCGACCGGAACGAGTCCCACGGACTGACGCCGCCCGAAGCCCCCCAGGGGGCGAGAGAGGTGCCCGATCCACCTGTGGGGTGACGACCCGCCGGGGTGCCGTGCGCGCGGGGCGTCACCGCCAGGCCCCGACATCGATTGCCGCAGCCGCCGCCCCGCCCCTGCCGATCCCGCCCGCCGCCCACGGTACCGCCGCGAGGGCGCCGCCCGCGGGAGCACGAGTACGGCCGGACGCGGGCCCGTGGTCCGGCCTCGAAGGCCGATTACCGCTGGTCCGGGGAATTTCGGCAGGATGAGGCACATGACCGAGATCCGTACCCCCCGCCTCCTCCTCCGCCTCTGGACCGACGACGACCTCGTCCCCCTTGCCGAGATCCACGCCGACCCGGAGGTGATGCGCTGGGTCGGCGACGGATCCACCCTCGGTCTCGACGAGACGGCCGAGACGATCGAGCGCTGGCAGGAGGAGTGGGACGAGGAGGGCTTCGGGCTCTTCGCCGTCGAGCTCCTCGGCTCCGGCGAGCTCGTCGGAGCCGTCGGCCTCTCGGTCATCGAGGGCCTGCCGGACGCCCGGGCCGACGTGCAGATCAGCTGGCTGCTCGGCCGCCAGTACTGGGGTCAGGGCTATGCCTCCGAAGCCGCCCACGCCACCCTGGAGTTCGCCCTCCAGGACCGCGGCCTGGACCGCGTCGTCGCCGTCAACCGGCTCGGCGACACCGCCTCCGAGAACGTGATCCGCAAGCTCGACATGGTGCGGGAACGCGAGACCACCGACCCCCGCCACGGCCACCCCGTCCACATTCACGGCATCGACCTCACCGAGTACGAGGCCTGATCCGGGGCCCCGCAACAGTGCACCGGGCACAGAGAGTGATCGTCAAAAGCCGCAGGGTCGCAGGGCGCCAACAGGGGGTCAAGGGCGCCCTATCCGGACCTTAAGGGACGTATAACAGCTGCCCGGCAGCCCGTCGGAGGCCCGGTCGCGGCGCGAACCGCGCTTAGGGTCACGGGTGTTGACCGAGGCACTTCCGATACCGCCGCTGCACCGGCGGATCGGCTCTACCAAGAGGTTTCTGATGTCCCGAAAGCGAATTGCCCTGGCCTGTGCGGCCGTGGTCGTGGGGATCGGCTCCGTCGTCGTCCCCGTGGCCGCCAACGCGGGAGAGGAGGACAACGGCCTCAACGCCGCCTGCCGCGTCGCTGACCAGGCCACCGTGTGGTGGGCCACCGGCGAGGTCTCCCTGGCGAACAAGGGGGACCGGCCCGTACGCGACTGGACCACCGAGTTCGACGTGTCGCAGGGGCAGGTCACCCTGGACAACCCCTGGGCGTACGAACTCCGCCAGACCGGCCGGCACGTCACCGTCAAGCCGGTCGCCGACCGCGCCGACCTGGCCGGGAGCGGCAACCGGGTGGTCAAGGTCGGTATCAACCCCGCCGGCAAGGGCATACCCAAGATCACCGGATGCAAGGTGAACGGCCCTTCGGGCAGCGGCAGCGGCAGCGGCGGCGACACCGGCACGAACGCGGCCGTCCCCGCGGACGGCGGCTCCTTCGTCAAGGACGACACCGCCGTCCACCTGATGTGGAAGCCGCCCGCCGGTGGCGCCGAGATCGTGCGCTACGAGGTCTTCCAGGACGGCAAGCAGATCAAGACCGTCAAGGACACGATGACCGACATCGAGCGGCTGGCTCCCGCCACCCGCTACGCCTTCACGGTCCGCGCCGTCCGCGCCGACGGCCGCACCACCGGCTTCAGCAAGGACATCGTGCTCACCACGCACGCGGCGCCCGGCCAGGACAGGGCGAAGCCGGTCATCCCCGCGGACCTGGAGGCGGCGGCCTCCGGCCCGTACCAGGCCGCCCTGCGGTGGCGCGCGGCGACCGACGATGTCGCCGTCACCGGCTACCGGATCTACCGCAACGGTGCCAAGGTCCAGGAGGCGGACGCCAAGGCCACCTCGGCCACCGTCTCCGGCCTGACCGCGAGCACCGCCTACCGCTTCAAGGTCACCGCCGTGGACTCCTCCGGCAAGGAGTCCGACCCGACCCGCGAAGCCCAGGTGACGACCACCGCGGCCCCCGACGGCAACGGCGGCACCGCCGCCCCCGGCGACCTCGCCGCCACCACCGCCACGAAGCAGGACGGCGCCGTCACCCAGCACTACCTGAACCTCACCTGGTCCGTCCCGCAGGGCGTCGGCCAGATCACCACCTACCAGGTCTACCTGAACGGCAAGCCGGCCCAGACCTTCATGTGGGGCACCGGCGACCCGGTGCTGCCCGTACCGACGACGAGGGGTTCGCGCGAGGTGCTCGTCGGCGCCCATCCCGGCACGACGTACACCGTGAAGATCCGGGCGCGGCTCGGCGACGGCACATGGGGCGCGTTCTCCCGCGAGCTGACCGTGAAGACAGCCGGCTGACCGGCCGCCGACCACCGACCCACGCGCACGACCGACTCATGACCAGGAGCGTCCCCCTCATGACCACGGCCCGCCCCGCCACCAGCACTCCCGACCAGGCACGGCTCCCGGCCCGCCGGACCGCCTTCCTGCGCCTCACCGCGCTCGTGGCCCTCCCCCTCGCCGTGACCGCCCTCGGCTCCGCGCCCGCCTCCGCGCACGGATCCACCGCCGACCCGGTCAGCCGCAGCGTGGCCTGCACCAAGAACCCGAAGGTCGGCGAGGCCTGCCGACTCGCCCTCGCCCAGAGCCCCGGCATCCCCGGCGACTGGAAGTCGATCGTCCAGGGCCGCGCCATCGACCACAGCACCCCCACCTCCTCGCCGCAGCACCGCGCCCGCATACCCGACGGCAAGCTGTGCAGCGCCGGCAACGCACAGTTCTCCGGCCTCGACCTGGCCCGGGACGACTTCCCCTCGACGACGCTGCCCGGCGGCGCCGAGTACGACCTCCGCTACGACATCAGCGCGCTGCACAACCCGTACCGCATGGAGATGTACGTCACCAAGGACGGCTACGACCCGAAGAAGCCGCTGAAGTGGTCCGACCTGGAGGACACGCCCTTCCTCAGCGCCGACAACACCGCGGCCACAGCGGCCCCCTCGGGATTCCTCGGCGCGAAGGCGTTCACGTTCCGGGCGGTGCTCCCCGAGAAGAAGGGCAAGCACCTGATCTACACGATCTGGCACGGGCTGAAGCGGCCCGACGGCTCCTTCCAGAGCGAGGAAGCGTTCTACTCCTGCTCGGACGTCACCTTCCGGTAGGCGGAAGCCGCCTGGCCCCGCCCCCTCCGGAGCCGGCGGCGGGCGCCTCGGCCGCGCCGCCCGCGCGGATCGCGGCCAGGGCCGCGGCGTGCAGGGCGGCCGGGGCACCGTGGTGGGGTCGGGGGCTGCCGGTGAGTGTGTACCACTCGTCGGCGTCCTTGTACTGGACGTCGAACCGGACCGTGCCCCCGGCGGCGGCCGTGGTGCGCAGGGTGAGCGGGCCGGTGACGACGCCGACCTCGTCGGTCATGGCTCCGCCCGGTCCGGCGAGCACGTCATCCTGCCAGTGCTCCGCCCCCGTCATGAGGTGCAGGTGTCCAGCATCGTGGTGAGCATCTTCTTCTCCGGTTCGGTGACGGTCAGCCCGTAGGTGGATTTGACGGTGGTCCAGGCCCGTCCGTACTGGCACCAGCTGGAGCGGTCCGGCGGCTGCCACAGGTCGGGGCTCTGATCGCCCTTCGACCGGTTGGAGGACGCGCTGACCGCCAGCAGCTGAGGGTGAATCAGGTCGTTGGCGAAGGCCTTGCGCCGGGCGGCGTCCCAGCCGGACGCGCCGGAGCGCCAGCCCTCGGCGAGCGGCACGATGTGGTCGATGTCCATCTTGGACGCGTCGTTGACGACCACCCCGTCGTACAGGCTCGTCCAGGTGCCGGACACGGCCCGGCACTCGCCGTCCTGCGTCACCTCGGTACCGTCCCGCTTGAGCACCGTCTCGCGCGTGTCGCACTTGTTGCCCTGCTCGGCCCAGTGCGTGAACTTCGCCCGGCTGTAGCCGGCCATCGTGCCCACCGGAGCCACCTTCAGCTCGGCCAGTTGGCCACGGGCCACCGCAGTGGTGACCATGCCGGGCAGCACGTCCCCGGCGGCCGGCGCGCCCGCCGGCGGCGCGGCCCGCGAGGCGGACGGCTGCGGCTTCGGGTCCCCGCCGCCCGGCGTGCCCGGATCCGAGCAGCCGGCCGCGGCCGTCAGCAGAAGGGCCGCCACCAGCGCACCCGGTACATGTATCTGACGTCCCATAACCCCACCACGAGCCGATACCGCTCCGCCACTGTCCGGGAAAGACTACCCAGAACCGGACAACCACCTCCGCGTGCCCCTCCGACGGCATCAATGTCAGTGGCCCTCGCTAGTCTCCCGACATCCGCAGCTCAGGGGGTTCGCACCCCCCTGCCAGGGCTGCGCGCACACGTACGGACAGGCGGAGGGGCACGGTCTGATGGCATGGCTGGCGGCGGGCGAGGGGTACGAGATCGCCCTGGTGGAGGGGCGGGTGGCGGCGAGGTCCGTCACCGGCCGGGCGGCGGGACGGCAGTTGAAGACACTGCCGAAGGCGCTGAAGGACCATCCCGAGGTCGACCGGCTGCGCCGGCTCGCCGAATGGCTCGACCGGCACGAGGCGGCCTGCGTCGCCCAGGTCGACGCCTGGATGGTCTCCTCGCTGCCCGTGCCGACCGAACTGCTCGCCCGGGTCTGGCCCGACGAGGCCTGGCAGAAGGCCCTGCGCGACCTGGCGGTCGTCGGCGACGACCCCGGCGAGGTGGGCTTCCTGCGGGACGCCACCGCGGCCGGTGAGCTGAAGGTGGTCAACCTGGACGGCGAGACCGTCCGGCTCTCCCCGCGCACCGTGACCCTGCCCCACCCCGTACTGCTGCCCGACCTCGACGACGTACGGGAGTTCGCGGCCGAGCTGGGCATCGTGCAGCAGGTCGAGCAGATCCACCGCGCCACCTGGCGCAAGCCCCACGACGTCGCCGCCACGGCCACGGAGGTCCGCGACTACGCGGGCGGGGCCTTCCCCACCCGCTTCAGCCTCGCCGCCCGCGCCACCGCCCTCGGCTACCGGGTCTCCGGCGGCTACGCCACCTGCGGCGTCCGCGACGCCGGAGCCGGCACCGGCACGGAGGCGACGGTCTGGATCGGCGAGCCCTACTACGACGACGAGACCACCACCGGCGCCCTGAGTTGGCACGACGCGGACGGCCGGGCGCTGCCGCTGACCAAGGTCGGACCGGTGGCCTGGTCCGAGGGCATGCGCATGGCCGCGGCACTCTACGCCGGGCGCAAGATCGAGGAGGGCGGGGACGCATGAGCAGGAACCTGAAGGACACCGCGGCGAACGAGACCGAACTGCTGCTGCAGGCCGGCGCGGTCCTCCCCCACGGCACCACCGGGGCGGGCGCCGGAGCCGTCGACCTGACCGCTCGCACCTACCGGCACCCGGGCCTCGACGAGGGCCGCGTCGTCGTCCGGCTCGCCGCCGCCGAACTCGGCACGGCCGAGGACCTCGCCGCAGGCTTCCTGGGCCTGGTACGCGACGAGGCCGAGCCGCCCGTCGTGGGCCTGAGCCGCCGCCAGGCACTCGGCTTCCCCGAATGGATCCTCGTGCACCACCCCGAGGACGGACACCACGCCCTCGCCGTCGTCCCCGAACTCGACCGGATCGCCCGCCAGGCCAAGACCAAGCCCAAGGCCGCGCTCGACGCGTGCACCGAACTGGCCGACCGCCTCGCCGCGTCCGTGCCGCACTTCCTGCCCCTCTTCCACGAGCAGGCCGCGCGCGTCTTCCTCGGCGTCGAGAACACCACCTACGCCGCCCAGTTGTTCGGCCGCGCCCGTACCGCCGAGGCCCGCTACGGCCTGGCCGTCGACGAGGACCGCCTCGACTCCGTCTTCCTCGAATTCGCGCTGGCCGGCGCCCTGCCGGTGAAGGTGCTCGCCGGCTACGGCAAGGCCCTGGCGGGCCGGGTCAGTCCCGCCGAGGCCTACGAGCGCTTCCGCCGCCTGTGCGTACGCCGCACCGCGGGCGGCCTGCCGCCCTCCGCCCAGGCCGCCGTCGAGCTGCGCCGCCTGGCCCGCAACGCCGGCCTGACCGGAACCGAGCCCGAACAGGACTACCTCGCCGAACTGCTGCCCCTGCCCGCCACCCTGCGCGCCGCGCTGGGCTGGTGGAAGGCCCACCGCGGCGCCCTCGTCGCACTCGCCCGCCGCATCCCCGCCGTACGCGGCACACTTCTGGCACTGACGCCGCCCGGCGGCGACGTCGACCTCACCGACCTGTGGCTGGACGTCCTGGAGGAGTCCGGGGCCACCGCCGGCCTGGCCGACGCCACCCTGCCCGACGAGGAGCGCTGCACCGACGGCACCTCCGGCTGGCTGGAGCGCTTCCACGCCGCCCGCCACTCCGGCTGGGGCCGCCGCCCCTCGCACCCGGCCCTCCTCGACGTCGTCGAGCGCTGCGCCCCGCAGCTGCGCGCCGAACTCGCCCGGCCCGAGCGGGAGGGCGGCCTGCGCATCGGCGTCCAGGACGCCGACCTCCTCGACCTGCTTCTCACCCTCGACGTCCCGGTTGCCGCACCCGAGGACCACACCACCCGGCACCGCCACGACGCGCTGAACCTGTCGGACTGGTCCGACCGCGACGAGCGCCGCGACCTGGCCGCGGTGGCGGCGGACCCGCGCTTCCAGCCGGCCTTCCGCCGGGCGCTGAACAGCCTGGGCAGCGGCTGCACCGACGTCGTCCGCCGCGTGGCCGCCTCGCCGGGCGCCCGCCGGCTGCTGGCCGAGTGGACGGGCGAGGTCGCCCGCGCCTCCGTCGCCGCAGGCCTGCCCGCGGTCCCCGACGCCATCGACCGGCTGACCTGGCTGCCCGCCGAGGCCCTGCTGCTGGCCCGCGAAGAGGTCGCCGCCGCGGCCGCCACCGACCTGGGAGAAACCCTCGCACGCACCCTGCGCGGCGGCCTCTTCGAGGAACTGGCCTGGCCTGCCTGGGAGAGCGCCGTCAGCGAACTGACCCCCGGCAGGGACCGCCACGGCCTCACCGTCGTGGAGGCCTGGCCGTACCTGATCGTCGCCAACGCGGCCCAGGTCCGCGTCATCGACGCCGACTCGACCGTCCTCACGCACGACCTGCGCATCCCGGCTGGATCCCACCGCCGCACGGGGTTCCATTACGTCGACGGCGAGCTGCTCGTCTTCTGGGCCGACTGGAGCTCGCACCGGATAGAGGGCTACTGGCACTCCTCGCCCGCCACCGTCTTCACCCTGGACGCCGACCGGATCTACTGGTCCCTGCGCAGCGACCACATCTCCCTCCCGCTGCCCGGCGGCGGACGCACCACCGGTGGCGGAGTCCTGTACCGCGGCGACACCCGGCTGCCCGACGAGCGGCCGGTCCTGTCCGACGGGACCTCGTACTGGGTGTGGCGGCAGCGCGACCACGACAACGACGGCGGCTGGTTCGAGTACGACCCGGCGAGCGGCGCCTGTGGACGCTCCTCCATGCCCGCGTTCTTCGCCGACACCGCGAGGGCGTACGGCGGGAGCGCTTCGTCCGGCCACTCCAGCCGACTGCTTCCCGCGCCCACCGTGGCGGGCTCCGTGCTCGGCGCGCCCGCCGACGGCCTCCTGGGCTGGCACGCCGTACGCCTCCCCGGCAACGGCTGGGTCGGCACCGACACGGCCGGACGTACCGTCACCGTCCCCGAAGACGGCAACAAGCCGGTGGCCGCCCTCACCTTCCCGGGCGACGACCGGCCGCGCGCCCTCTCGCACAGCTGGCGCGAACTGGCTCTCACCGACCCCGAAGGCGTCGTCACCGCCAAGACCCGCCAGGACCGCCACGACACCCCCTTCGGCACGGGCAGCGTCGACCTCCCGCCGCTCTCCCACTGGTACGCGCTGCGTCCCCGCGACCCGCAGGGCTCGGCCGCGCTCCGCACGGCCGACCGCGAGACCGTCGGAGCCCTCCTGAAGGCGGCCGCCGCCGCGGCCAGGGCCGACGACCTGCCGGACCTGGTGAGCGCCGCCCTGCCGCAGGTCACCGATCCGAAGCTGATCGGCGGCATCGTCGAGGTCCTGCGCTTCGCCCTGACCCAGCAGAAGGCCCTGGACGGCATCGCCGCCCGGCTCGCCGCGGACACCGCACCCGCAGCGGACCGCGAGCCCGGACCCGCCGACCGACTGCTCGGCGAAGCCCTCAGCGGGCTGCTGGAGCACACCCACCACCACTACGCCGGTGACACCGACGGCACTCACCACACCTTGACCCTCCTCGGCGCCGCGCGCGCCGGGACCGACGCCGCTGTGGTGCCCGGACTGCTCCACTTCGACACGCCCGGCCTGCCGTACTACGACTTCGTCTGGACGCCGCTGCTCGACCGGCCCGCGGCCGCCGCCTACCGGGCCGTCGCCGCGACGACCACCGACGTACAGCGGGCCGCCCTCCTCACCGTCCTCGGCGAGGTGGACACGCTCGGCATGGCCTCGGCACAGGGCTCGGCCGGCGCCTGGCGCCAGGTCCGGGCCCACCTCGACCAGGCCCACCTGCGCGGCCCCGACGGCCTCGACCGCAACCTCCACCACCGCAGCCTGCTGCCGCTCGGCGGCGGAGCCGTCCTCGCGGTGACCGGGTACGGCACCTCCCTGCCCGACGGGCACGAGTTCGGCGCCCTCCTCCACGACCCCACCGGCCGCTTCACCCTCCCCGGCCCCTACACCGTGCGCGGCACGGCGCCCCTCGGCGACCCCGACCGGGACCCCGGCTGGCTCACCGCCTTCCTCGGCGCAGCCGCCGAGCACGGCCCGGCGCCCTTCCGACCGGAGGCAGCGGAGGAGTTCTCCCGGCTCACCGGGGTCTCCGGCGCCCTCGCCCGCCTGGTGATCGCGGGACTCCCGCACATCGACAGCTACGACCGCAACTTCCTGCCCGCGCAGGTGCGCGCCGCCCTCGGCGTCAAGGCCGCCGACGCCGCCCGTGCCCGCGACGAGCTCAAGGCCCTCGGCGCGGACGTCCGGCGCGCCGTGGTCGCGGCCCTGCTGCCCGCCGATCCGGTACGCCTGTGGAGCGAGGGCCCCGACGCGGCCGCCGCCGCGGAGGTGTGGAACCGGCACGTCGGCCGCCGTACCCCCGTCCCCGACTGGCTGGCCACCGAGGCGGCACGCGCCGTCCGCGGCGGACGGCCCGCCCACCGCGTGCTGGCGGCGCTGCTCGCCCCCGACGCCGCGCGCGAGCTCTCCGTCGACGTGCCGTGGATCGTCAAGGGCGACCACGTGGAGCCCGCCGTCGCCGCCACCGACCCCTTCGACGCGCAGGTCCTGATGGCGACCCTGGCCATGAGCGTGTGGCTGGCCCACCGGCTGCCCGCCGGCGACCCGGTGCGGGCGGTCCTGCCGCCCGCACTGACCGCCGTGCGGCAGCGCCTCGCCTCGCCCGAACTGCTCCTGGAGATCGCGCACTACACGAGCCTTCCGCACTTCCGGAAGGTCGCCGGCGCCCCGACCGAGACCGGCGAGGGCTACGAGCGCTACGGCGCGGTCGTCATGGCCACCCACGACGACCAGCCCAGGCCCGCGGTACGGACGGCGCTGCTGGACTCCACCGGCTCCGACCCCTACCTGCCGGCACTGCGCG
Organism: Streptomyces sp. NPDC058880; assembly: GCF_042742535.1. Classification (NCBI taxonomy): domain Bacteria; kingdom Bacillati; phylum Actinomycetota; class Actinomycetes; order Kitasatosporales; family Streptomycetaceae; genus Streptomyces; species Streptomyces sp. NPDC058880. The sequence continues at coordinate 647 of NZ_JBHYMC010000053.1, read as the reverse complement.
GCGAGGACCAGCAGCCCACCGCGGCCGAGACGGCCCTGCGGACCGCCCACGACCCGCGCTTCGCGGCACTCCTCGCCGACCCCGGCGCGCCCGCGGCCGGCGAGACCGACCCGGCCGGCACCTGGTGGCCGCAGGACCCGAGCCGCTCGGTGCCCGAGCTGGTGGAGGAGGTCCGCGCCGCGTACGGACTGGGCGCGGACGCGGCCGCCCTGTACCTGGCCCTGCTCGCCATGCCCGACCCGACCGACCGCAACACCGCCCGGTGGACGGGCTGGAAGCCGGCCCGGCTCAAGGCCGCCCGAGCCGAACTGGCCGCCACCGACCTGGTGGTGTCCGCCGACCGCAGCCGCGCCGGACGCTCGCTGTTCCTGCCCGGCGCCTGGACCGACCTGGCCTCCCCGGCCCTGCCGGTGGAGCAGTGGAAGCTCCCGATGTACGACCTCACCCCCGCCGGCCGGCCGCTCCTGGGCGTACTGGCACCCGCCGAACCGGCCGCGGCGCTCTACCGCCGGGCCTGGCGGCGGGTCCGTGAGGGCGACGTCCCGCGCCTGCAGGAGCTCAAGGTGAAGCGCACCCGTACCCGCCGCCGCTGACCCGACCGGCCCGGAACCCCCGGTGCCGGCGGGGCCCACCGGACGCCGGTGGGC